>NZ_QOUX01000002.1 GCF_004116265.1 Anaerobacillus alkaliphilus
ATCCTGAGTACGGCGGGACACGTGAAACCCCGTCGGAATCCGGGAGGACCATCTCCCAAGGCTAAATACTTCCTAGTGACCGATAGTGAACCAGTACCGTGAGGGAAAGGTGAAAAGCACCCCGGGAGGGGAGTGAAAGAGATCCTGAAACCGTGTGCCTACAAGTAGTTGGAGCCCATTTACGGGTGACAGCGTGCCTTTTGTAGAATGAACCGGCGAGTTACGATTACGTGCAAGGTTAAGCTGAAGAGGCGGAGCCGCAGCGAAAGCGAGTCTGAATAGGGCGAATGAGTACGTGGTCGTAGACCCGAAACCGTGTGATCTACCCATGTCCAGGGTGAAGTTCAGGTAACACTGAATGGAGGCCCGAACCCACGCACGTTGAAAAGTGCGGGGATGAGGTGTGGGTAGGGGTGAAATGCCAATCGAACTCGGAGATAGCTGGTTCTCCCCGAAATAGCTTTAGGGCTAGCCTCGAGGGAAGAGTATTGGAGGTAGAGCACTGATTGGACTAGGGGTCCCCACAGGATTACCGAATTCAGTCAAACTCCGAATGCCAAATACTTATCCTCGGGAGTCAGACTGCGAGTGCTAAGATCCGTAGTCAAGAGGGAAACAGCCCAGACCATCAGCTAAGGTCCCAAAGTATACGTTAAGTGGAGAAGGATGTGGAGTTGCCCAGACAACCAGGATGTTGGCTTAGAAGCAGCCACCATTTAAAGAGTGCGTAATAGCTCACTGGTCGAGTGACTCTGCGCCGAAAATGTACCGGGGCTAAACGTATCACCGAAGCTATGGATTGACACCTTAGGTGTCAGTGGTAGGGGAGCGTTCTAAGTGCTGTGAAGCTAGACCGGAAGGACTGGTGGAGCGCTTAGAAGTGAGAATGCCGGTATGAGTAGCGAAAAGAGGGGTGAGAATCCCCTCCGTCGAAAGCCCAAGGTTTCCTGAGGAAGGCTCGTCCGCTCAGGGTAAGTCGGGACCTAAGCCGAGGCTGAAAAGCGTAGGCGATGGACAACAGGTTGAAATTCCTGTACCACCTCCTCACCGTTTGAGCAATGGGGGGACGCAGAAAGGTAGGGTAAGCGCACTGATGGATATGTGCGTCTAAGCAGTTAGGCTGAGAAGTAGGCAAATCCGCTTCTCGCGAAGGCTGAGCTGTGATAGCGAGCGAAATTTAAGTAGCGAAGTTCCTGATCCTACACTGCCAAGAAAAGCCTCTAGCGAGGTGAGAGGTGCCCGTACCGCAAACCGACACAGGTAGGCGAGAAGAGAATTCTAAGACGCTCGGGAGAACTCTCGTTAAGGAACTCGGCAAAATGACCCCGTAACTTCGGGAGAAGGGGTGCTCTGATAGGGTGTTAAAGCCCGAGAGAGCCGCAGTGAATAGATCCAAGCGACTGTTTAGCAAAAACACAGGTCTCTGCGAAGCCGCAAGGCGAAGTATAGGGGCTGACACCTGCCCGGTGCTGGAAGGTTAAGAGGAGGGGTTATCCTTTGGGAGAAGCTCTGAATTGAAGCCCCAGTAAACGGCGGCCGTAACTATAACGGTCCTAAGGTAGCGAAATTCCTTGTCGGGTAAGTTCCGACCCGCACGAATGGTGTAACGATTTGGATACTGTCTCAACGAGAGACCCGGTGAAATTATATTACCTGTGAAGATGCAGGTTACCCGCGACAGGACGGAAAGACCCCATGGAGCTTTACTGTAGCTTGATATTGGATTTTGGTACAATTTGTACAGGATAGGTAGGAGCCTGAGAACCCGGAGCGCCAGCTTCGGTGGAGGCGTCGGTGGGATACTACCCTGATTGTATTGAAATTCTAACCTAGGACCGTGATCCGGTTCGGGGACAGTGTCAGGTGGGCAGTTTGACTGGGGCGGTCGCCTCCTAAACAGTAACGGAGGCGCCCAAAGGTTCCCTCAGAATGGTTGGAAATCATTCGTAGAGTGCAAAGGCAAAAGGGAGCTTGACTGCGAGACCTACAAGTCGAGCAGGGACGAAAGTCGGGCTTAGTGATCCGGTGGTTCCGCATGGAAGGGCCATCGCTCAACGGATAAAAGCTACCCTGGGGATAACAGGCTTATCTCCCCCAAGAGTCCACATCGACGGGGAGGTTTGGCACCTCGATGTCGGCTCATCGCATCCTGGGGCTGAAGTAGGTCCCAAGGGTTGGGCTGTTCGCCCATTAAAGCGGTACGCGAGCTGGGTTCAGAACGTCGTGAGACAGTTCGGTCCCTATCCGTCGCGGGCGTAGGAAATTTGAGAGGAGCTGTCCTTAGTACGAGAGGACCGGGATGGACACACCGCTGGTGTACCAGTTGTTCCGCCAGGAGCATAGCTGGGTAGCTACGTGTGGAAGGGATAAGTGCTGAAAGCATCTAAGCATGAAGCCCCCCTCAAGATGAGATTTCCCTTGGAGTTAATCCAGTAAGACCCCTTAAAGATGATGAGGTTGATAGGTCTCGGGTGGAAGCACGG
>NZ_QOUX01000003.1 GCF_004116265.1 Anaerobacillus alkaliphilus
ACTTGAGTGCAGAAGAGGAGAGTGGAATTCCATGTGTAGCGGTGAAATGCGTAGATATATGGAGGAACACCAGTGGCGAAGGCGACTCTCTGGTCTGTAACTGACGCTGAGGCGCGAAAGCGTGGGGAGCAAACAGGATTAGATACCCTGGTAGTCCACGCCGTAAACGATGAGTGCTAGGTGTTAGGGGTTTCGATGCCCTTAGTGCCGAAGTTAACACATTAAGCACTCCGCCTGGGGAGTACGACCGCAAGGTTGAAACTCAAAGGAATTGACGGGGGCCCGCACAAGCAGTGGAGCATGTGGTTTAATTCGAAGCAACGCGAAGAACCTTACCAGGTCTTGACATCCTTTGACAACCCTAGAGATAGGGCTTTCCCCTTCGGGGGACAAAGTGACAGGTGGTGCATGGTTGTCGTCAGCTCGTGTCGTGAGATGTTGGGTTAAGTCCCGCAACGAGCGCAACCCTTGATCTTAGTTGCCAGCATTCAGTTGGGCACTCTAAGGTGACTGCCGGTGACAAACCGGAGGAAGGTGGGGATGACGTCAAATCATCATGCCCCTTATGACCTGGGCTACACACGTGCTACAATGGATGGTACAAAGGGCAGCAAAACCGCGAGGTTGAGCCAATCCCATAAAGCCATTCTCAGTTCGGATTGTAGGCTGCAACTCGCCTACATGAAGCCGGAATTGCTAGTAATCGCGGATCAGCATGCCGCGGTGAATACGTTCCCGGGCCTTGTACACACCGCCCGTCACACCACGAGAGTTTGTAACACCCGAAGTCGGTGGGGTAACCTTTTGGAGCCAGCCGCCTAAGGTGGGACAGATGATTGGGGTGAAGTCGTAACAAGGTAGCCGTATCGGAAGGTGCGGCTGGATCACCTCCTTTCTATGGAGTTAAAACTCTAGTCGATGCTTTTCTT
>NZ_QOUX01000004.1 GCF_004116265.1 Anaerobacillus alkaliphilus
TTTTGGAGCCAGCCGCCTAAGGTGGGACAGATGATTGGGGTGAAGTCGTAACAAGGTAGCCGTATCGGAAGGTGCGGCTGGATCACCTCCTTTCTATGGAGTTAAAACTCTAGTCGATGCTTTTCTTAGGAAAAGTACGCTGACGCTGTGTTTCAGTTTTGAGAGAATGATCTCTCAATTAAATAGTTTACTACCAATTGCATCTTGCGATGCGATTAAGGTCAGTGACTTCGTTCCTTGAAAACTAGATAACAACTAACACATTTAAGTTTTACCGGAAAGTTTGTAAAAGCTTTTGAGTAAACTTGAGTAGTCAAGAATTCAATTCGACGTAAAATCCTTATAACTAGGTATTTTTAGAGAGATTTATCTTTTTAAAAATTAGGTTAAGTTAGAAAGGGCGCACGGTGGATGCCTTGGCACTAGGAGCCGAAGAAGGACGTGACGAACAACGATATGCCTCGGGGAGCTGTAAGTAAGCTTTGATCCGGGGATTTCCGAATGGGGGAACCCACCACTCGTAATGGGGTGGTACCCATAGCTGAATACATAGGCTATGAGGAGGCAGACCTGGGGAACTGAAACATCTAAGTACCCAGAGGAAGAGAAAGAAATTATCGATTTCCTGAGTAGCGGCGAGCGAAACGGAAACAGCCCAAACCAAGGGGCTTGCCCCTTGGGGTTGTAGGACACTCTATACGGAGTTACAAAGAAACG
>NZ_QOUX01000005.1 GCF_004116265.1 Anaerobacillus alkaliphilus
CACTCTGGAGGAAACGAAGTTTCGATTACAGGGCTGTTACCTTGTTTCGCGGACCTTTCCAGGTCGCTTCATCTACTCCGTTTCTTTGTAACTCCGTATAGAGTGTCCTACAACCCCAAGGGGCAAGCCCCTTGGTTTGGGCTGTTTCCGTTTCGCTCGCCGCTACTCAGGAAATCGATAATTTCTTTCTCTTCCTCTGGGTACT
>NZ_QOUX01000006.1 GCF_004116265.1 Anaerobacillus alkaliphilus
TCCCGGGGTGCTTTTCACCTTTCCCTCACGGTACTGGTTCACTATCGGTCACTAGGAAGTATTTAGCCTTGGGAGATGGTCCTCCCGGATTCCGACGGGGTTTCACGTGTCCCGCCGTACTCAGGATACACTCTGGAGGAAACGAAGTTTCGATTACAGGGCTGTTACCTTGTTTCGCGGACCTTTCCAGGTCGCTTCATCTACT
>NZ_QOUX01000007.1 GCF_004116265.1 Anaerobacillus alkaliphilus
AAAGAGATAGTAAATATCTCGTCAATGAATTATTATTTTTGAGCTATATCAAACACTTTTATGGAGAGTTTGATCCTGGCTCAGGACGAACGCTGGCGGCGTGCCTAATACATGCAAGTCGAGCGGACAATTGAGAGCTTGCTCTCAATTGTTAGCGGCGGACGGGTGAGTAACACGTGGGCAACCTGCCCTGTAGACTGGGATAACTTCGGGAAACCGAAGCTAATACCGGATAATCTTTTGGACCACATGG
>NZ_QOUX01000008.1 GCF_004116265.1 Anaerobacillus alkaliphilus
AACTAGATAACAACTAACACATTTAAGTTTTACCGGAAAGTTTGTAAAAGCTTTTGAGTAAACTTGAGTAGTCAAGAATTCAATTCGACGTAAAATCCTTATAACTAGGTAATTTTGCGAAAGAAGCGAGTAGTTCGAGGAAACGACCGAGGCAATCGCCGGAGTGTACTATAGACGTACATGAGGACGATTGGTGAGGGAAGTTGACGAAGAAATACGAAGCTTATTTCGGAAAATTTAGGTTAAGTTAGAAAGGGCGCACGGTGGATGCCTTGGCACTAGGAGCCGAAGAAGGACGTGACGAACAACGATATGCCTCGGGGAGCTGTAAGTAAGCTTTGATCCGGG
>NZ_QOUX01000009.1 GCF_004116265.1 Anaerobacillus alkaliphilus
TCCCGGGGTGCTTTTCACCTTTCCCTCACGGTACTGGTTCACTATCGGTCACTAGGAAGTATTTAGCCTTGGGAGATGGTCCTCCCGGATTCCGACGGGGTTTCACGTGTCCCGCCGTACTCAGGATCCACTCTGGAGGAAACGAAGTTTCGATTACAGGGCTGTTACCTTGTTTCGCGGACCTTTCCAGGTCGCTTCATCTACT
>NZ_QOUX01000010.1 GCF_004116265.1 Anaerobacillus alkaliphilus
CACGCGCACATCATGCCTTACGATTACATGGCAGACGCAGTGGATCAAAAGTTTGGTTTAGCAAAAGTGTACACATTGGTTCAACAATTACGTGCAAAACACAACAATACATTACTTGTTGATAATGGAGACATTATCCAAGGAAGTATCTTAGGCTACATTGAAGCAGTCGTAGACCGTAAAGATAAAAACTCAATCATCGAAGCAATGAACATGATGGGTTATGATGCTGGAACAATTGGGAACCATGAGTACAACTTTGGTTTACCACTCCTCGATAGTTTAGTAGAAGCATCTAACTTCCCATGGTTGAGTGCGAACACGTACAACGTAAGTGATGATAAGCATCGTTACGAGCCGTATGTGATCCTAGACAGAATGGTTGATGGCAAGCCAATTAAGATTGGTGTGATTGGGTTTGTCCCACCGCAAGTTATGATTTGGGACAAAATGCATTTAAATGGCAATATCTATGTAAATGAAATCGTTGATTCAGCGAAAAAATATGTTCCTGAAATGAAAGCAAAAGGCGCAGATGTAATCGTTGTTACTGCACACTCAGGATTTGACTTATCTGAGAATGCAAGTGAAAATGCATCATACCAACTAAGCCAAATTGAAGGAATTAACGCACTAGTTACAGGACACCAACACTATGTGTTCCCAAGCTCGAGATACGCAACTACACCAGGCGCTGATCTTGTAAAAGGAACTCTAAATGGCGTACCAACAGTGATGCCGGGTGCATGGGGAGATCATTTAGGGGTTATTACGTTAAACCTTCAAAATGACAATGGTACATGGACAGTGGTTGATGGCGGAGCGAAAGCAATGCCAACAGTAAGCTATGGTGCTGACCCAGCTATGGTTGCGTTAGTAAAAGATCGTCATGAACAAACAATTGAGTATGTAAACAACCCAGTTGGTAAAACAGCTACACCGTTAAACACGTACTTCTCACGTGTCGCACCAAATAAAGTTGTTCAATTAATTAACGATGCTCAGCTAGAGTTTGGTAAGAAACATTTTGCGGGGACAGAATATGAAAACCTTCCACTTCTTTCTGCGGCAGCACCATTTAAAGCAGGAAGACATGGAGCATCCTATTTTACAAATGTGAAAAGTGGAATTGCGATTAAAGATATCGCGGATATTTACATCTACAACAACACATTACAAATTGTAAAAGTAGATGGAAAAGACTTATTGAAATGGTTAGAAGGAAATGCGAATAACTTTAACCAAATCGATCCGAATAAAACGGAAGATCAAACATTACTAGATTACAACTTCCGTGGCTTTAACTTTGATACAATAGCAGGAATCGAGTATCAAATTGATGTAACAAAACCAAAAGGACAACGTATCGTTAATGTCACGTACGAAGGCAAACCAGTGACAGCGGATATGGAATTCTTAGTTGTAGCAAATAACTACCGTGCTTCAGGTGGCGGAGATCACCTTCTAGGTGCGCCAAGTGTAGAGATCGTATACTCTGGAACAGAAGAAAACCGTGAAGTCATCATTGACTATGTAAGCTCACGTGATGTTATCAATGTAGAGTTAGTAAACAACTGGTCAATCGTTCCGGTAGAAACAAAAGGAAATGTAGTCTTCAGAAGCTCTCCGAAAGGAAAAGAGTATATTGAAGCAAATAACTTAACGTTCGTATCGTATCTTGGTGAAGGTGCAGATGGTTGGGC
>NZ_QOUX01000011.1 GCF_004116265.1 Anaerobacillus alkaliphilus
AGTACCCAGAGGAAGAGAAAGAAATTATCGATTTCCTGAGTAGCGGCGAGCGAAACGGAAACAGCCCAAACCAAGGGGCTTGCCCCTTGGGGTTGTAGGACACTCTATACGGAGTTACAAAGAAACGAAGTAGATGAAGCGACCTGGAAAGGTCCGCGAAACAAGGTAACAGCCCTGTAATCGAAACTTCGTTTCCTCCAGAGTG
>NZ_QOUX01000012.1 GCF_004116265.1 Anaerobacillus alkaliphilus
AATAAGCGGCGAATATCTTCGTCGCCTTCATTCCTCAATCATCCTCATGTACGTTAATGTACACTGCGGTGATTGACTCACTCGGCTCCTCGATCTTCTTGCTTCTTTCGAAAAATTACCTAGATTTTAAAAAGGTTTTTAACGTCGAATTGAATTCTTGACTACTCAAGTTTACTCAAAAGCTTTTACAAACTTTCCGGTAAAACTTAAATGTGTTAGTTGTTATCTAGTTTTCAAGGAACAA
>NZ_QOUX01000013.1 GCF_004116265.1 Anaerobacillus alkaliphilus
ATTCGGAAATCCCCGGATCAAAGCTTACTTACAGCTCCCCGAGGCATATCGTTGTTCGTCACGTCCTTCTTCGGCTCCTAGTGCCAAGGCATCCACCGTGCGCCCTTTCTAACTTAACCTAAATTTTTCGCAATAAGCGGCGAATATCTTCGTCGCCTTCATTCCTCAATCATCCTCATGTACGTTAATGTACACTGCGGTGATTGACTCACTCGGCTCCTCGATCTTCTTGCTTCTTTCGAAAAATTACCTAGATTT
>NZ_QOUX01000014.1 GCF_004116265.1 Anaerobacillus alkaliphilus
ACGTCGAATTGAATTCTTGACTACTCAAGTTTACTCAAAAGCTTTTACAAACTTTCCGGTAAAACTTAAATGTGTTAGTTGTTATCTAGTTTTCAAGGAACAAGTTCAATTGTGAATTGTCAATTATGAATTTCGAATTGCTTTTGAGAGCTTCTCTGAGATGCTTTCAACAATTCATAATTCAAAATTCATCATTCATAATTGCTTTTAGAGAGATTATTCTCTCAAAACTGAAACACAGCGTCAGCGTACTTTTCCTAAGAAAAGCATCGACTAGAGTTTTAACTCCATAGAAAGGAGGTGATCCAGCCGCACCTTCCGATACGGCTACCTTGTTACGACTTC
>NZ_QOUX01000015.1 GCF_004116265.1 Anaerobacillus alkaliphilus
TTTTAGATCTTGGGCTATAGCCAAGCGGTAAGGCAACGGACTTTGACTCCGTCATTCTCTGGTTCGAATCCAGATAGCCCAGCCATTTATATGCGGAAGTAGTTCAGTGGTAGAACACCACCTTGCCAAGGTGGGGGTCGCGAGTTCGAGCCTCGTCTTCCGCTCCAGAAAGCTTTTAATCTTATATCGAGCATAAACCTTGGCGGCATAGCCAAGTGGTAAGGCACGGGTCTGCAAAACCCTTATCCCCCGGTTCGAATCCGGGTGCCGCCTCCAAGAGCTCATATAAGTCTTTTCGTTATGCCGGGGTGGTGGAATTGGCAGACACACAGGACTTAAAATCCTGCGGTAGGTGACTATCGTGCCGGTTCAAGTCCGGCCCTCGGTACTTTATTAATAATTTAATATGCGCCCTTAGCTCAGCTGGATAGAGTGTTTGACTACGAATCAAAAGGTCGGGAGTTCGAATCTCTCAGGGCGCACTCTCGGGAAGTGGCTCAGCTTGGTAGAGCACCTGGTTTGGGACCAGGGGG
>NZ_QOUX01000016.1 GCF_004116265.1 Anaerobacillus alkaliphilus
TAGTTATAAGGATTTTACGTCGAATTGAATTCTTGACTACTCAAGTTTACTCAAAAGCTTTTACAAACTTTCCGGTAAAACTTAAATGTGTTAGTTGTTATCTAGTTTTCAAGGAACAAGTTCAATTTTGAATTGGGTAATTATGAATTTTGAATTGGTTGAAGGCTTCTCTGAGATGCTTTCAATAATTCATAATTCAAAATTGACAATTGACAATTCATAATTGTTTTTCGAGAGATTATTCTCTCAAAACTGAAACACAGCGTCAGCGTACTTTTCCAAAGAAAAGCATCGACTAGAGTTTTAACTCCATAG
>NZ_QOUX01000017.1 GCF_004116265.1 Anaerobacillus alkaliphilus
GATAGCGAAGAGGTCACACTCGTTCCCATGCCGAACACGATCGTTAAGCTCTTCAGCGCCGATGGTAGTTGGGGGTTTCCCCCTGTGAGAGTAGGACGTTGCTAGGTAACTAAGAAAAACACATCCCATGTGGATGTGTTTTTTTATGTTCTATATATTAATTTAAAACAACTTACTTCGTGTCTGTGCTCCTGCGTCTACGAGCTATGCTCCGAAGTGTGCTTCCTCGTCGCAAAGCTACGTGTAGGTATTCAATGAAGTTAACTCACGATGTAAACGAGGTCAGTAGCTTCGTTGCTAGGTAGAAAAAACACATCCCATGTGGATGTGTTTTTTCTGTTTTAATAAGAAGTATAAAATAGTATAGCTGGTATAGTTGCATCTGCGTCTACTAGTAACGCTCTGAAGCAGGCTTCCTCGATGCAAAGCTGCACGGAGTTACTCAAGGAAGTATCTCAGGATGTGAACGAGATCAGTAGCTTTTCTGCGTCTACGAGTATCACTTCGAAGAGAACTTCCATTCTCAAAACAAAACCACACCCAGTCTAAACTGTACCCCTTGTAAAGGACATTTTAAAAAAAGACTAGGCAGCGTTAAGAAGATGATCTCTGTACTGTACAGGGGTCATCTTTTTTAAATCCCATTGGTATCTATAATTGTTGTAGTAATT
>NZ_QOUX01000018.1 GCF_004116265.1 Anaerobacillus alkaliphilus
CGAGATACGCAACTACACCAGGCGCTGATCTTGTAAAAGGAACTCTAAATGGCGTACCAACAGTGATGCCGGGTGCATGGGGAGATCATTTAGGGGTTATTACGTTAAACCTTCAAAATGACAATGGCACATGGACAGTGGTTGATGGTGGAGCGAAAGCAATGCCAACAGTAAGCTACGATGCTGACCCAGCTATGGTTGCGTTAGTAAAAGATCGTCATGAACAAACAATTGAGTATGTAAACAACCCAGTTGGTAAAACAGCTACACCGTTAAATACGTACTTCTCACGTGTCGCACCAAATAAAGTTGTTCAATTAATTAACGATGCTCAGCTAGAGTTTGGTAAGAAACATTTTGCGGGGACAGAATATGAAAACCTTCCACTTCTTTCTGCCGCAGCACCATTTAAAGCAGGAAGACATGGAGCATCCTATTTTACAAATGTGAAAAGTGGAATTGCGATTAAAGATATCGCGGATATTTATATCTACAACAACACATTACAAATTGTAAAAGTAGATG
>NZ_QOUX01000019.1 GCF_004116265.1 Anaerobacillus alkaliphilus
GAATTACTACAACAATTATAGATACCAATGGGATTTAAAAAAGATGACCCCTGTACAGTACAGAGATCATCTTCTTAACGCTGCCTAGTCTTTTTTTAAAATGTCCTTTACAAGGGGTACAGTTTAGGTTTGCTTCTGGCTTTTTAATCAAAATACATATATTCATAGGAGAAATAACATATACATGTCATTACAAGTTAATTGCCTAGTTATGTTAAACTATATCTACCTGAATTATAGATGAGAAAGGGAAGTAACAATGGCGAAACGTAAAACGAAGTTTGTTTGTCAAGATTGTGGTTATGAGTCAACGAAATGGATGGGGAAATGCCCTGGCTGCCAAAGTTGGAATTCAATGGTAGAGGAGTTTGAAGAGCAGGATAGTAAGAAAAGAGGGTTTGTTACCTCTGGTGGTTCTGCAAGTAAGAAGCCACAACCAATAACAGAAATTGAACGTGATTTAGAGCAAAGAATTAGTACCAATATGGTAGAGCTTAATCGAGTGTTAGGTGGAGGAATTGTTCCGGGCTCATTAGTACTTGTCGGTGGTGATCCTGGGATCGGAAAGTCAACATTATTATTGCAAGTTTCAGCCAAGTTAGCACAAAATAATCATAGAGTATTGTACATATCTGGTGAAGAATCTGTAAAACAGACAAAAATTAGAGCTGACCGTTTAGATATCACATCCAGTAACTTATTTGTTCTAGCTGAAACAGACTTAGAAATTATTGAAAAGGCTATTGATGAAATAACACCTGCATTAGTAGTCATTGATTCTATCCAAACTGTCTATATGGCTGATATTACTTCAGCACCGGGAAGTGTGTCACAGGTAAGAGAAAGTACCGCTACATTAATGAGAGTCGCAAAAACGAAAGGCATTGCTATTTTTATCGTTGGCCATGTTACGAAGCAAGGAGCAATTGCGGGGCCGAGATTACTCGAGCACATGGTTGATTCTGTTCTTTACTTTGAAGGAGAACGTCACCATACGTATCGAATACTTAGAGCAGTAAAAAATCGATTTGGCTCAACAAACGAAATAGGGATTTTTGAAATGAAAGAAGTTGGTCTTGAGGAAGTCTTGAATCCATCGGAGATCTTTCTAGAAGAACGATCGCAAGGAGCTTCCGGCTCTATCGTTGTTGCTTCAATGGAAGGTACAAGAACTGTCTTAGTGGAACTACAAGCTTTAGTTTCTCCAACGACATTTGGTAACCCTAGGAGAATGGCCACAGGAATTGATCATAATCGAGTTTCATTATTAATGGCTGTACTAGAAAAGCGAGTCGGACTCTTGCTACAAAACCAAGATGCCTATTTAAATGTGGCTGGTGGAGTGCGCTTAGATGAACCAGCTGTAGACTTAGGGATTGCGATTAGTATTGCTTCTAGTTTTCGTGATTACCCTACGAGTCCAACAGATGTAGCTATTGGAGAAATTGGTTTAACAGGCGAAGTCCGCAGAGTGTCACGAATTGAGCAACGGGTACTAGAAGCAGCCAAACTAGGATTTAAGAGAGTAATTATACCAGAAAAAAACATTGGTGGTTGGAATATACCTAATGGAATATCAGTAGTGGGTGTATCTACAGTAAAAGAAGCTTTAGACATCTTGATGGGGGGTTAAGGAGTTGGACCATAGTAATAAAACGGCATTTATAAATGATGTTTTAAAATTAGTTGCACCCGGTACACCACTGCGTGAAGGTATTGATAATGTACTACGGGCAAAAACAGGTGGACTCATTGTATTAGGATATAACAATGAAATGATGAACATTGTCGATGGCGGTTTTTTTATCAATTGTGAATTTTCACCAGCATATTTATATGAATTAGCCAAGATGGATGGAGCCATTATTCTAAGTGAAGACGCCGGGAGAATACTGTACGCGAATACCCAACTCGTTCCTAACCCTTCCATATCTTCATCTGAAACAGGAATTAGACATCGGACAGCCGAGCGAGTGGCTCGCCAAACCAATAATTTAGTTATTTCAATATCACAACGACGAAATGTAATTACACTTTATCAAGGTGAGTTTCGTTATTCATTAAAGGATATTGGTGTGATATTAACAAAGGCAAATCAAGCGATTCAAACACTAGAAAAGTATAAATCTGTATTGGACCAGGGGATTACTAATTTAGGTGCACTAGAATTTGAAGAGTTGGTTACTTTTCAAGAAGTTGCTCAAGTAATTCACCGAGTTGAAATGGTTCTCCGGATTAAAAGTGAAATCTTAAATTATGTAAATGAACTTGGGGATGAAGGTCGCTTAATTTCCATGCAACTTGAAGAATTAGTCTCTAATGTAGAGAAGGAAGCAGGACTTTTAATTAAAGATTATGTCAAAGATCCTAGTCAGGACGAACAAGTGATTTTGCGGCACTTGAAGAAGTTGTCAAATGATGAATTACTTGATGATCAGGTCATCGTAAAGCTTTTGGGCTTTTCAAAAAATATTAACTTCTCGGAGCATACAATTACCCCTAGAGGTTACCGAATATTAAATAAAATCCCTCGTATTCCACCTGTGGTAGTCGATAATTTAGTTGAGAAGTTTGAAGATATTAGACAAATCATGAGAGCTTCAATTGAGGAACTAGACGATGTAGACGGAATTGGTGAGGCAAGGGCCAAGAAGATTAAAGATGGGCTAAATAGAATACAAGAACAGCTATTTATTGATCGACATATTTGAAGAAATTTCTTGACTGTCGATTATATTGACGATATAATAAAATATTTTTATAAAAATTGACAATCAATCCCGACTTTGTTATTTTAAAACTATGTATAATTTGATAATTTCTTCAAAGAAATTAGAAAAATTGCATACATTTTAAAGTTTGACCTTTGAAATAAATGTCTATACTGATAGAGGAGGTGAAATAGATGCTGAGATGGATAGTAAAACTATTCTTTGTTTTTATCGGTGGAACATTAGGGTATTTATTTGTTCCAGAATTAATACAAATCTTAAATTTTGGGTTGTCTAATTGGTTCACAAATGCCTATGTGGGTGCTGCAATCGGTGCAATTATATTTTATTTATCTTCATTTTGGATTACAGATTATGTTGTAGGTTTAATTCGTTTAGTAGAGGAAAAATTAGTTAAGGCTCCTGTTACAGATGTTCTATTTGGAACAATGGGGATCATTTTTGGGCTAATAGTTGCGTTTTTAATTGTCTTACCTCTAAATACAATAAACCTTCCTATACTTAGTTCTGTATTACCAATCTTCTTAACTATATTATTAGGGTATTTAGGGTATCAGGTTGGATTTAAAAAACGTGATGAATTGGTTAACTTATTCACACGAAAAAATGAAAGAAAAAAAGAAATTGATGAAGTAGTGAAAGAAAGACACGGTGTTGAGTTGAAAATTTTAGATACAAGCGTGATTATTGACGGAAGAATCGCAGACATTTGTCAAACTGGGTTTCTTGAGGGGACTCTTGTAATTCCTCAATTCGTACTTGAAGAATTGCAACACATTGCTGATTCTTCGGACGTTCTAAAAAGAAACCGTGGCCGCCGTGGCTTAGATATATTGAATAAAATCCAGAAAGAATTATCAATTAATGTAGAGATTTATGAAGGCGATTTTGATGACATACAAGAGGTTGATAGTAAATTAGTAAAGCTTGCAAAATTAGTTTCTGGGCTCGTTGTTACAAATGATTTTAACTTAAATAAGGTCTGTGATCTTCAAGGAGTACCAGTATTGAACATTAATGATCTAGCAAATGCAGTAAAGCCAATTGTCTTACCTGGTGAAGAACTTCATATCCAAGTAATTAAAGATGGTAAAGAGCATAATCAAGGAATTGCCTATTTAGATGACGGAACAATGATCGTTGTCGAGGGTGGCCGTGATCATATTGGTAAGCACATTGATGTAGTAGTGACGAGTGTACTACAAACATCGGCGGGCAGAATGATCTTTGCAAAGCCAAAATTGTTAGAAAAGGCATTATAGATAGTTATAGTAAAAGCAAAAAGCCTAGAAGCCTCAAAATGAACTTTTAAAAAACGTTAGGTTAGAGTTTTCTGACCTAACGTTTCCTTTTTATGCAGAGTTCGTTATAATCATAGCGATGATATATTATTTAGGTGGATGGGAGAACAAAGATTGATGAATTATTCAGTAGTAATCCCTGCGGCTGGCCAAGGAAAGAGGATGAAGTTAAATCACAATAAACAGTTTTTGCAGTTAGAAAACAAGCCTGTTATTATTCACACCTTAGAAATTTTTCAACAGGACGAATGGTGTAAGGAGATTATTGTGGTTGCTAATCCGAATGAAGCTGAGCAAATAAGGGACTTAACGAATACATATAGAATTACGAAAGCGAAACAAATCGTCTCAGGCGGAAGCGAAAGACAACATAGTGTATATAATGGTTTAAAGGCCGTAAAAGATAGTGAGATTGTTCTTATCCATGATGGAGCACGTCCATTCGTAGAGGAAGACCTCATACATAAATTAGTCATTGAAACTGACAGAAGTGATGCTGCGATATTGGCAGTACCAATCAAGGATACGGTAAAAGAATGTATTGAGTCTACTATTACACACACAGTAGATCGGTCTAGTTTATATTCAGCACAAACACCTCAAGCATTCAGCCTAAAAACTATATTGGAAGCACATAAGTTAGCAGAAGAAAACCAGTTTTTAGGTACTGATGATGCTAGTTTGGTTGAAAACTTGCAAAAAAAAGTTTCAATCGTTATGGGAGATTATTTTAATATAAAGCTAACAACGCAAGAGGACATCGTTTTTGCACGATCTATCTTACAAGTAAAGCGAGGAGCTGTTGAGTTATGAGAATTGGACAAGGTTATGATGTACATCAGTTAGTTGAAGGAAGGCCATTAATTATTGGTGGAATTGAAATACCTCATGAAAAGGGCTTATTAGGACATTCCGATGCTGATGTTTTGTTGCATACAGTTGCTGATGCAATTTTAGGTGCAATTGCCCAAGGAGATATTGGTAAACATTTTCCTGATACTGATCCTGCTTATAAGGGAGCAGACTCCGCTAAGCTTTTATCGCATGTCTGGGAATTAGTAAAGAAAAAGGGGTATAAGTTAGGGAACATTGACTGTACAATTATTGCCCAAAGGCCTAAAATGGCTCCGCATATACCTCAGATGAGACAACGCATCAGTGACTTGCTTGAGGCTGAACTTGATCAAGTCAATGTTAAGGCGACAACGACAGAGAAGTTAGGATTTTGCGGAAGAGAAGAAGGAATAGCAGCACTTGCGACTGTTTTATTAGTTAAAATATAAAATCAAAAATGCAAGATGTAGAATGGTGTGAGAATTGCTATGAAGACATCACACACTAATCCTACATTTTACATTCTACCTTCTACATTATAAAATAAGAAAAGTTATATGAGGAAATGGATGGTGTTACATATGTCAAAACAAGTAAGAGTTCGTTTTGCCCCAAGTCCGACAGGGCATTTGCATATTGGTGGAGCTAGGTCTGCACTATTTAACTACTTATTCGCTCGTAATCAAGGTGGAAAGTTTATCGTACGTATAGAAGATACAGACCAAGCAAGAAATGTTGATACTGCTCAAGAAAAGTTACTAGAGAGCATGAAGTGGTTAGGAATTGAGTGGGATGAAAGTGTTGATATCGGTGGTGAATTTGGTCCATATCGTTGTATGGATCGACTAGACATTTACAAAGAACACATTGAGAAGTTAATTAGTATGGGGAAAGCCTATTACTGCTACATGACAGAAGAAGAAAGTGAAAAAGAAAGAGAAGAGCAGGTAGCAAGAGGTGAGACACCTAAGTATAGTGGCCGAGATCGTCACCTAACACAAGCAGAGCGTGACGCATATGAAAAAGAGGGACGCAAGCCTGTTGTTCGCTTTTTTGTTCCTGAAGGTCAAGAAGTAGTGGTAGATGATGCTATCCGTGGCAGAGTAAGCTTTGAAACAGATGGCATTGGCGATTTTATCATTGCTAGACGCGATGGTATTCCAATGTATAACTTTGCAGTAGTTGTTGATGATCACTTAATGCAAATTTCTCATGTCATTCGTGGAGAAGAACATTTATCAAATGCTCCTCGCCAAGTATTGTTGTTTGAGGCTTTTGGCTGGGAAACTCCAAAGTTTGCTCATGCATCGTTAATTCTAAATCAAGACCGTCAAAAAATGAGTAAGCGTGATGAATCAATTATTCAGTTTGTAGAGCAATATCGTGATCTAGGCTATTTACCAGAAGCACTTGTAAACTTTCTTTCACTTTTAGGTTGGTCGCCGGTAGGAGAAGAAGAGATTTTTACGAAAGAAGAATTGATTGAACAGTTCAGTTTAGAGAGAGTTTCTAAAGCTCCGGCTGTTTTTGATACACAAAAGCTAGAGTGGATGAATAATCAATATATGAAGAAGGCAGATCAAGACAGAGTTGTTGAACTGGCATTGCCACATTTAGTTAATAGTGGTAAACTTCCAGTAGAAATGTCTGATGATCAATTAGCTTGGGCCCACGACTTAATTTTACTTCATCAAGAAAAGATGAGTTATGGAGCAGAAATTGTTGAGCTAACAGAGTTGTTCTTTAAGTCTGAAATTGAGTATAATGAAGAAGCGAAAGCTGTTTTAGCAGAGGAGCAAGTACCTACAGTACTAACAGAGTTTAAAGCTCAGTTAGAGGCACTAACTACTTTTACAGCAGAAGATATCAAGGCTGCAACAAAAGCAACTCAAAAAGCGACTGGACAAAAAGGCAAGCAGTTATTCATGCCAATCCGTGTAGCCACCACAGGACAAACACACGGACCTGATCTTCCGCAAGCGATTAGCTTGTTAGGAAAAGAAATTGTTATAAATCGCCTACAAGGATTATTATAGAAAACGTTGATGAGGATAAGTAAAAAGATTTATTCTTCATAGAGAGAATTGCCTAGGCTGAAAGCAGTTTAAGAATAAACTTTTGAAATGCCCCTCTGAGTCTTCTGCTAAAAAGCGTGAGCTAAGTAAGTAGAAGCGGTACTCTCCGTTATAGAGCAAAGAGGAGTATGTAATACTCAAACAGAGTGGAACCGCGCATCAAGCGTCTCTGTGCATTCGTGCACAGAGGCGTTTTTTTATACTTAATAAGATATTAACCCTAATTGGAGTTCTGAAGGGAGAGAGTTTGGTTGTTTAGAACATTACGAAATGATATTGATGTCGTTTTTGACCAAGACCCAGCAGCTAGAAGTAGACTAGAAGTGATATTTACCTATTCAGGACTTCATGCTATTTGGTGTCACCGCCTTGCTCATTGGTGTTGGAAAAAGAGAATGTTTTTCCTTGCAAGGTTTATTTCACAAGTGTCACGTTTTATTACAGGAATAGAAATTCACCCTGGTGCAGTAATTGGCCAAAGACTATTTATTGATCATGGTATGGGTGTAGTCATTGGGGAAACATGTGAGATAGGAGATAATGTAACAATTTACCAGGGTGTAACATTAGGCGGAACTGGGAAAGAAAAAGGTAAACGACATCCAACAATTGAGGATAATGTCCTGATCGCATCTGGAGCAAAGATTTTAGGTTCAATGACAATTGGGAAAAATTCTAGAATAGGTGCAGGTTCAGTAGTATTAAAAGAAGTACCGCCAAATTCTACAGTTGTGGGTATTCCAGGTCGTGTCGTCATGCAAGATGGCGTTAAGATTAGTAGGGACTTGGATCATATCAATTTACCAGATCCAGTTGCAGATAAATTTAAAGAATTAGAAGAAGAAATCAAACGACTTAGAAGTGAAGTAGAGATACTGAAAAATAAATAACAATTAGGAATTGTCAATTTTGAATGGTTATTGTTTTGGTGTTGAACTTCGAAGCAATGCCCTAAGACCAATTCATAATTCACAATTCATAATTCAAAATTTTGTTCAGAGGAGTGTAACTAAATGGCGATTAAAGTTTATAACACGTTGTCGAGGCAGAAAGAAGTTTTTAAACCGCTTGAGGAAGGTAAGGTAAAAATGTACGTCTGCGGTCCAACTGTTTATAATTACATTCATATTGGGAACGCAAGGCCAGCCATTATATTTGATATGGTACGAAGATACTTTGAGTTTCGTGGTTATGATGTAACATATATATCTAACTTCACAGATGTTGATGACAAATTGATTAATGCGGCAAAGGAATTAGGAGAAGATGTCCCAACAATTGCTGAGCGTTTTATTAATGCATATTTTGAAGATGTAGGGGCACTTGGGGTAAAGTGTGCTGACCATCATCCACGAGTAACGGAAACTATGCCTGAAATTATTGAGTTTGTTCAGGGGCTTATCGATAAAGGTTTTGCTTACGAAGTAAGAGGAGATGTCTATTTTAGCACTAGAAAATTTGAAGGTTACGGAAAACTTTCACAACAATCAATCGACGACCTTCAGTCGGGAGCTAGAATTGAAGTTGAACAACAGAAGGCAGACCCGTTGGATTTTGCGCTTTGGAAGAAAGCGAAGTCAGGAGAAATTTCATGGGAAAGCCCATGGGGAGAAGGAAGACCAGGGTGGCATATTGAGTGCTCTGCAATGGTCAAGAAATATCTAGGGGATACGATCGATATACATGCTGGTGGTCAAGACCTTTCTTTCCCTCACCATGAAAATGAAATTGCTCAATCTGAAGCTATGACCGGTAAAACGATGGCAAACTATTGGCTTCATAATGGGTATATTAATATTGATAATGAAAAAATGTCGAAATCTCTTGGGAACTTTATTTTAGTTCATGACATTATTAAAAAATACGATCCTGAAATTATCCGGTTTTTTATGCTAATGGCGCACTATCGGAGTCCAATTAATTTTAACGATGAGCTATTAAGTAGTGCAAAGAATGGGTTAGAACGTTTAAAAACAGCTGTAAAAAATTTGGAATATCGTTTAGAAGAAACGGCTAATCTGGGTAATAATGAAACTGAATGGTTAACAAAAGTGGAAGCTGAAAAAGAGAATTTTATCCGTGAAATGGATGATGATTTTAATAGCGCTAATGCAATTGCAACATTATTTGATTTAGCGAAGCTTGCAAATGTCTATTTAAGAGAAGACCATTCTTCAACGGCTGTCCTAGAGCGCTTTTTAGCAGTATTTAATGAGTTAGCAGACGTACTTGGTTTAGCCTTATCATCTCCGAGTGAACTGCTTGATGAAGAGATTGATAAGTTAATTGAACAACGAAATGAAGCTAGAAAGAATAAAGACTTCGCGCTAGCTGATAAAATTCGTGATGAGCTAAAAGATTTAAATATTGTATTAGAAGATACACCACAAGGAGTTCGTTGGAAGAGGGTTTAGAAAATAATGATGAAATTAACTGAATCAACAATCGATTTGCAACAGTTAAATGCATTAGCTTTGGCGTATATGGGTGACTCCATTCTTGATACTTACGTACGCTATCGTCTAATTGCATCGGGGAAAGTTAGGCCACAACAACTTCATAAGAAAGCAACGAGTTATGTATCAGCAAAGGCGCAGGCAGAAGTAATCAACTGCCTGCTTGCCACTGATTTTTTATCAGAGGAAGAAGTTGCGGTTGTCATGAGAGGTAGAAATGCAAAGCCTGGCAATATTCGCAGAAGTACAGATTTACAAACATATCGATTAAGCACAGCGTTCGAGGCTTTAATTGGATATCTTTATTTACTTAATAGATACGAGAGGCTAGACGAAGTCATTGCGAGAACATTTGCTATCCTCGAAAAAGAAGAAGGGAGTGAAACAAATGAGTAGTGAATTTATTGTTGGTAAAAATCCAGTATTAGAAGCTTTACGCTCGGGTCATACGATTAATAAAATCTGGATTAGCGAAGGGACTCAAAAAGGACAAGTAAATCAAGTAATTGACCTAGCTAAGGAAAATGGCATTCAGTTTCAATTTGTTCCTAAGAAAAAGCTAGAGTCACTAGTTGATACGCAAAATCATCAAGGGATAGTTGCATCAGTAGCGGCGTATGAGTACGCAGAACTTGAGGATTTATTTATCAAAGCTCAAGAAAAAGGGGAAGAACCATTCTTCTTGTTGTTAGATGAAATTGAGGATCCACATAACCTCGGCTCTATACTTCGGACAGCCGATGCAGCTGGTGCTCACGGAGTAATAATTCCTAAACGTCGGGCGGTAGGTTTAACGGCTACTGTAGCTAAAGCATCTACAGGTGCAATTGAATATGTTCCTGTTGTAAGAGTAACAAATTTGGCTAGAACAATGGATGAACTTAAAAAACGTGGACTTTGGTTTGCCGGCACCGATGCCAAAGGAGATACAGATTTTAGACAAGCTAGTTTTGACTTGCCAATTGGGTTAGTTATTGGTAGTGAAGGAAAAGGAATGAGCCGTTTAATTAAAGAGAAATGTGATTTCTTACTCGGAATACCTATGCATGGGAAAGTAACTTCTCTTAATGCATCTGTTGCTGCTAGTCTTTTGATGTATGAGGTGCGTAGAAAGCGTAATCCAATAGGAACGAAGTGAGATGGCTGAGATACTTCTCGTTGATGGCTACAACATTATTGGGGATTGGCCAGAACTAAAAGAGTTAAAGAAAGATGATTTAGAGGGTGCCCGCGATCAATTAATAGAGAAAATGGCAGAGTATCAAGCTTTTAGCGGGATGAAAGTTTATATCATTTTTGATGCCCATATGGTTCCTGGCATAGGAAAGAAATATAAAAACTATCGATTAGAGATCATCTATACAAGAGAGAATGAAACCGCAGATGAACGGATTGAGAAGTTAGTAAAAAAGCTAAAACGTATTGATACACAGGTGTATGTTGCTACATCCGATTTTGTTGAACAGTCAGTTACATTTGGGTATGGTGCATTACGTAAGTCAGCGAGAGAACTCCGAGTAGAAATGGGTATTGTAAAAAAAGGGATCGACAAAGAAGTAAGAAAGTCGAAAAAACGCGAAAACACAACGAAAATTCCGATTTCTGACGAAATGGCAGAAATTTTTGAAAAATGGCGTCGAGGGGACATGTAAGCGGTTGACGAGCCTTAAAACTATACTATATAATATTTCTATATTTAGGTAATTGGTTTTGTTTAAAAAGGTTACAAGTATCGTACTACTAATAAATCTTTTATTTTTCGGTGGTAGTATTAGGGAATTTACATAACCCACTTTCGCTTAATAACTCCCTTTTTAAACGTATACAATTCATCGAAGGTCGGAGGGATGATGGTGAGCATAGAACTCAAGGAAATCACAAATGCTGACTTTGAACAAATGGAAGATGAGTACTTAGTAGACTATGTTCGCGAGGGAGATAGTGGTGCTTTAGAATACCTAATTAACAAGTATAAGAACTTCGTTAGGGCTAAAGCGAGATCGTACTTCTTAATTGGTGCTGACCATGAAGACATAGTGCAAGAAGGAATGATTGGGCTTTATAAGGCAATTCGCGATTTTAAAGGGGACAAGCTGTCTTCGTTTAAAGCATTTGCCGAGCTTTGTATTACAAGGCAAATCATTACTGCAATAAAGACAGCAACGAGACAAAAGCATATTCCTTTAAATTCCTATGTATCTTTGGATCGACCGATTTATGATGAAGAGAGTGATCGCACACTCCTTGACGTCATTTCCGGAACACGTGTAACTGACCCAGAAGAACTCCTTATTAATCAAGAAGAGTTCGATGATATTGAACTTAAAATGGGTGAGATATTAAGTGACCTCGAAAGAAAAGTATTAATGTTATATTTGGATGGTAGATCGTATCAGGAAATTTCTGTTGATTTAAAAAGACATGTTAAATCTATTGATAACGCTTTGCAAAGAGTAAAGCGAAAGCTAGAGCGTTATGTAGAGTTAAAAGGAATAAGCATTTAAAAAAACAGGGCGAGCCCTGTTTTTTAAATTAAGAATTAAGAATTAAGAATTAAGAATTGAGAATTAAGAATTGAGAATTAAGAATTAAGAATTAAGAATTAAGAATTAAGAATTAAGAATTAAGAATTGAGAATTGAGAATTGAGAATTAAGAATTAAGAATTAAGAATTATGAATTATGAATTATGAATTATGAATTATGAATTATGAATTAAGAATTATGAATTATTATAGTGATGCTTCGAAGCACTACAAAAACATTCTTCATTTTACATTCTACATTCTACATTACCAAGAGGGTTTTAAGTAGGGTAATATTGGTTACACTGATATAAGACGTTATTGACACTGTTTAGGCCCTATGATATGGTTTATTAGTATGTGAATATTCTCATTTGTAAGATAGGGGTAGTATAGATGCGTAAGAAAATAGTTCTTGCATGCGATATTTGTAAGTCTCGTAACTATACAACAGAAAAGAACAACGCTACGACTGCAGAAAGAACAGAAATGAAGAAATTCTGCAAGGTTTGTAACGAGCATACCCTTCATCTTGAAACAAAGTAATCTTGTATTCAGTGCATATTTGTACAAGCATATGTATAAAGGGTTAGAAAAATTAACTTGTATCGCAAGCATAATTTTTTCCCCTGACTTGCTTTTATTAAGTATATACAGATTTAATTTAAGTTAGTGTTTAAAGGGTGGAGGTGGCTTGAATGGCTGAAACAGTTAAAAAAACAGGTCAATTTTTTCGTGATGTAGTAAAGGAACTTAAAAGAGTATCTTGGCCTACTCGTAAAGAATTAACTCGATATACTGCAGTAGTAGTTGCTACGGTAATTTTTATAGCAATTTTCTTTGCGGTTGTTGACTTAGGTATTTCTAGTTTAGTTCGCTTTATTTTAGGATAATTGGTCTATCCTTTTATAATAAGAGTTCGTTCAAAAAGGAGTGTATGCCTGCTTTTTTGAACATCCTCTTTAAGTAGGATTGGTCCATAGAGGAGGGAAGGACGAAAAGGTCCTGTTCATTATGGAGAAGAATTGGTATGTTGTTCATACTTACTCAGGTTATGAGAACAAAGTAAAAGCAAATTTAGAAAAGCGTGTTGAGTCAATGGACATGGCAGACAAGATCTTCCGAGTGCTTGTTCCTGTTGAAGAAGAGACAGAAACAAAAAACGGAAAAACAAAGTCTGTAACTCGTAAAGTCTTTCCAGGCTACGTATTAGTAGAGATGGTCATGACTGATGACTCATGGTATGTAGTTCGAAACACTCCTGGTGTAACTGGGTTTGTTGGTTCAGCGGGTGCGGGTTCAAAACCAACAGCGCTGTTACCAGAAGAAGTAGAAGCTATCTTACGTCAAATGGGTGTTGAAGAACCACGTGAAGAGATTGACTTTGAACTTAAGGAATCAGTAAAGGTTAAAGAAGGTCCTTTCGCGAACTTTGTTGGCTCGATTGAGGAAATTTCAATTGAGAAAAGAAAAATCAAGGTTCATGTTAATATGTTTGGTCGTGAGACGCCAGTTGAATTAGATTTTACTCAAGTAGAAAAAATCTAAAATTTATAACTTGCTTTCTTACTTTTAAAATGATAATATCTTATATGTTCTTAAACGCGAGTTAATAGAACAACTTTCGAATAGAAAGTAAATTGAGTGGGAGGATCAATTCTAGGATCCGGTTACCACATCACGGACTTAAGGAGGTGTGTCGCGTGGCTAAAAAGGTTATAAAAATGGTAAAGTTACAAATTCCTGCTGGGAAAGCTAATCCAGCACCGCCAGTTGGACCTGCACTAGGTCAAGCGGGAGTTAACATTATGGGATTCTGTAAAGAATTTAACGCTCGTACTGCTGATCAAGCTGGTTTAATTATCCCGGTTGAAATTACGGTATTTGAAGACCGTTCATTTACATTTATTACGAAAACTCCACCTGCTGCAGTATTACTTAAAGTAGCTGCTGGTATCCAAAGCGGATCTGGTGAGCCAAATCGTAAAAAAGTAGCAACTGTTAAGCGTGATAAAGTTCGCGAAATCGCAGAACAAAAGATGCCAGACCTAAACGCTGCTAACGTTGAGTCAGCAATGCGTATGGTTGAAGGTACTGCACGTAGTATGGGAATTGTTATTGAAGACTAATCCCTTGTTACTAAATGAAGGGACTTAGGAGGGTTGCGATTAGGCTCAGTTTTTTGAGCGCGCAACCTTTATTAGTGGGAGGTACTACCGCTAAAACCACAATCAAGGAGGAAATAAAATTGGCTAAAAAAGGTAAAAAGTATCAAGAGGCTGCAAAGCTTGTTGATCGCACAAAATCTTACCCTGTTGAAGAAGCAATTGAATTAGTGAAAAAAACTTCAGTAGCATCGTTTGATGAGACAGTTGAAGTTGCATTTAGATTGGGTGTAGACCCTAAGAAAGCTGACCAACAAATTCGTGGTGCAGTTGTTCTTCCACACGGAACTGGTAAAGTTCAACGTGTGTTAGTATTCGCTAAAGGCGAAAAAGCAAAAGAAGCAGAAGCAGCTGGAGCTGACTATGTTGGTGATGAGGACTACATCAACAAAATCGCTCAAGGTTGGTTTGACTTTGATGTAGTAGTAGCGACTCCTGACATGATGGGTCAAGTTGGTAAACTTGGACGTGTATTAGGACCTAAAGGTTTAATGCCGAACCCTAAAACAGGAACTGTTACTTTCGAAGTTGAAAGAGCTGTTAATGAAATCAAAGCTGGTAAAATCGAGTACCGTGTTGATAAAGCTGGAAACATCCACGCACCAATCGGAAAAGTTTCTTTCGATACAAACAAGTTAGTTGAAAACTTATCAACTGTAGTTGAAACTTTAGTTAAAGTTAAACCTGCAGCTGCTAAGGGAACTTACATGAAAAATATCGCAGTAGCTTCAACAATGGGACCTGGAATTAAAGTTAACGTTTCATCTGCTACTAAATAGTTCCAGTTGACTCAGGCTTTAATACAAGATATACTAGCCATTGTGAATTGAATAATTCATACCGTAGACAGTAGGTGCGTCTAACGCTTAATTTCCTACCGAGGTTTGTTAAATGTTGATCTAATCAATATAACAAAAGCCTCCGTGTGTCTGCATGGAGGCTTTTCCTATAAGGATCACCTCAAAAAAACGGTATGGTTTTACTACTATCGAACAGATAGTGAATAGAAGACCTTGGGCATGCCTTAAGATTTTCTAATAATCATAGGAGGTGTAAATATGAGCGTACGTGAACAAAAACAACAATTCGGACAAAAACAAGTATTAGTTTCTGAGATCGCAACGAAGCTTCGTGACAGCAAAGC
Source organism: Anaerobacillus alkaliphilus (assembly GCF_004116265.1). Classification (NCBI taxonomy): domain Bacteria; kingdom Bacillati; phylum Bacillota; class Bacilli; order Caryophanales; family Bacillaceae; genus Anaerobacillus; species Anaerobacillus alkaliphilus. The sequence continues at coordinate 15,232 of NZ_QOUX01000019.1, forward strand.
AACAGTAGTTGTTGACTACCGTGGTTTAAATGTTGCTCAGGTAACTGAATTACGTAAGCAACTTCGTGAAGCGAATGTTGAGTTTAAAGTATATAAAAACTCTATGACACGTCGTGCAACTGCAGAAGTTGAGTTAACTGACCTTGACTCAGTTTTAGTAGGACCGACGGCTATTGCTTTCAGTAACGAAGACGTAATTGCTCCTGCTAAAATCCTTAATGACTTCGCGAAAAAGAACGATGCATTAGAAATTAAAGCAGGTATTATCGAAGGTCGATTTGCTTCATTAGAAGAAGTTAAAGCACTTGCTGAACTTCCTTCAAGAGAAGGTTTACTTTCTATGTTGCTTAGCGTTCTTCAAGCTCCAATGCGTAACTTTGCATTGGTTACAAAAGCTGTTGCTGAACAAAAAGAAGACCAAGGTGCTTAATAGCCCGATAAAATTAAATTTAACTTATAACTAGGAGGAAATATAAAATGAGTAAAGAGCAAATCTTAGAAGCAATCAAAGAAATGACTGTTTTAGAATTAAATGACCTTGTAAAAGCAATCGAAGAAGAGTTTGGCGTAACTGCAGCTGCTCCTGTAGCTATGGTTGGTGGCGGTGCTGCTGCTGCTGAAGCTGAGCAAACTGAGTTTGATGTAATCCTTACATCTGCTGGTGCTTCTAAAATCAACGTTATCAAAGTTGTTCGTGAGTTAACTGGATTAGGATTAAAAGAAGCTAAAGCATTAGTTGATGGTGCTCCAGCTCCACTTAAAGAAGGCGTATCTAAAGAAGACGCTGACGCTATGAAAGCTAAGCTTGAAGAAGCTGGCGCTGCTGTAGACGTTAAGTAATTTAATGAAAAAACTCGCATTTATGCGAGTTTTTTTAATTTATATAAAAAGTAAGATGCTAAAAGTATAGATCAGCAAGAGAATAAACATAATGAATCTTGGTGAATAAAGTAAAGGTGTGATAAAACGTGTCGAATCACTATTATTCAGAAAAACCGACGGTTGAAAGTTCTCGTAAAAAATGGGACTCTGAGTTACGGGGAATTAAAATGGTGTTTACATCTGATGCGGGAGTATTTTCAAAGAAAGAAGTAGATTTTGGTACTCGCTTGTTACTAGAAGTATATCAGTACCCATCGATAGAGGGAGACATTTTAGATGTGGGTTGTGGTTATGGTCCAATTGGATTAACTTTGGCTAAGGAAGGACAAGATAGAAATCTAGTAATGGTTGATATGAACGAAAGAGCATTAGAATTATCCGAACTTAATGCGAAGCTTAACGATATCACGAACGTTTCCATTAAAAAAAGCAATCTACTAAATGCGCTTGAAGGAAAAAGCTTTGCTTCGATCCTATCTAATCCTCCTATTAGAGCTGGAAAAAAGGTTATTCATCAATTATTTGAAGAGGCTTATGATCATTTAGAAAATATGGGGGAGTTGTGGATTGTTATTCAAAAGAAGCAAGGTGCTCCTTCTGCTATTGAAAAATTAGAAGAGTTATTTGGAGAAGTTCAAATACAAAAAAAGTCAAAAGGTTATTATATTATTCGCGCAAAAAAACAATTGACTTAAAAATTCATTTGTGTTAGTGTTATTTAATGCGTATGAATATCGTTTTAAACTCATTTTTTCTCAAAAGTCAATCATATTTTTACTGTTTAAATATCCATTTTTTGGGCAGACTAATATAATCAATCCTACCATTAATATGCTATTTTAGGTAATTGCCTTGGACACATAGGTACATAGTTTGACTACAACTTAGAGAAAGAAATGTGTTTGAAACAAATTGGTCTTTTTTAATTTGTTTAGCCTAGAACCATGGGTTGGTACTTGTGCTTACTTTCGAAAAAGGCCTTTATGAATGTGGTTTTTTTAAGTGAAAAACCCTTTTTCTTTTTCTTTATAAGATATTTATTTTTTATGTTATCAGCAAAACTTAGGTTTGTATATAACAGTTTTGATCTCCTAGTTTGAAAAAGCTACCTGAACTACTGCTAAGTGCAACCGAGTTTTCTAATATATGCTTAGTTAACAGCTAGGCCAAAAGATTAGTCAAAATAAAGTTTTGGCTAAAAAGATCGAAACTAAAACGCTAGATTTAAGGGGTGAATCAGTTGACAGGTCAACTAGTTCAGTATGGACGACACCGCCAACGAAGAAGCTATGCTCGTATTAAAGAGGTACTAGAGTTACCGAATTTAATTGAGATCCAAACAGCTTCTTATCAATGGTTTCTTGATGAGGGACTAAGAGAAATGTTTCAAGACATCTCTCCGATTCAAGATTTTACAGGAAACTTAATTTTGGAGTTTATTGATTACAGTTTAGGTGAGCCTAAATACTCTGTGGAAGAGTCGAAAGAACGAGATGTTACTTATGCAGCACCACTACGTGTGAAAGTACGTCTAATTAATAAAGAAACAGGAGAAGTAAAAGAGCAAGAAGTCTTTATGGGTGATTTCCCGTTAATGACTGAAACAGGTACGTTCGTTATTAATGGTGCAGAACGTGTAATCGTTTCCCAGCTTGTTCGTTCTCCAAGTGTTTATTATAGTAAGAAAATCGATAAAAACGGAAAAAAAGGTTTTACAGCAACTGTGATTCCAAACCGTGGTGCATGGTTAGAACTTGAAACAGACGCTAAGGATGTCGTTTACGTTCGTATTGATCGTACTCGTAAAATTCCAGTAACAGTTCTATTACGTGCTTTAGGTTTTGGATCTGATCAAGAGATCATTGATCTACTAGGTGAAGATGAGTACTTAAGAAACTCATTAGATAAAGATAACACCGATAGTACGGAAAAGGCTCTATTAGAAATCTATGAGCGTCTTCGTCCAGGTGAGCCACCTACAGTAGAAAATGCAAAAAGTTTATTAGAATCACGCTTTTTTGATCCGAAACGTTACGATCTAGCTAATGTAGGTCGTTATAAAATTAATAAAAAGCTACACATTAAAAACCGTCTCTTTAACCAACGCTTAGCTGAAACGTTAATTGATCCTGAAACAGGAGAAGTTTTAGCTGAGGAAGGCGTAATTATTGATCGTCGTCTACTTGACCGCCTAATTCCTTACTTAGAAAATAATGTAGGGTTTAGAAACGTTTCATTACGTGGTGGTGTGATTGACGAGGTAGAAGTACCTTTACAATCTATTAAGGTATTTGCGCCAAACAACCAAGAAGAGAATATGCCAATTAACGTTATTGGTAATGGTAATGTAGAGCAAACCATAAAAAATATTACACCTGCTGACATTATTGCTTCTATTAATTACTTCTTTAACCTATTACATGGTATTGGTGATACAGATGATATTGACCATTTAGGAAACCGCCGTTTACGTTCAGTTGGTGAGCTATTACAAAACCAATTTAGAATCGGACTTTCAAGAATGGAACGTGTTGTTCGTGAACGTATGTCAATTCAAGATGCGAACATGATTACACCACAAGCGCTTATTAATATCCGTCCTGTTATTGCATCAATTAAAGAGTTCTTTGGAAGCTCTCAGTTATCACAATTTATGGATCAAACAAATCCATTAGCAGAGTTAACACATAAACGTCGTCTATCAGCATTAGGTCCGGGTGGTTTGACGCGTGAGCGTGCAGGGTTTGAAGTACGTGACGTTCACTACTCTCACTACGGGCGTATGTGTCCGATTGAAACGCCAGAGGGGCCAAACATCGGATTAATTAACTCACTTTCTTCTTACGCAAAAGTAAATCAATTTGGTTTCATGGAGACACCATATCGTCGTGTTGACCCAGAAACAGGTAAAGTTACTAGAAAAATTGACTACTTAACAGCCGATGAAGAGGATAACTATGTAGTTGCACAGGCAAATGCCCTATTAGACGAAGATGGTTCATTTATTGATGAAAATATCATCGCTCGTTTCCGTGGGGAGAACACCATCGTTAAACGCGAACGTGTAGACTACATGGATGTATCACCTAAACAGGTAGTATCTGCGGCGACTGCGTGTATCCCGTTCTTAGAAAACGATGACTCTAACCGTGCGTTAATGGGAGCGAACATGCAACGTCAGGCAGTGCCTTTACTACAGCCACAGTCTCCATTAGTTGGAACTGGTATGGAACACATGTCTGCAAGAGACTCAGGTGCTGCGGTTGTTGCTAAGTATAGAGGAATTGTTGAGCGTGTTACTGCAAAAGAAATCCAAGTTCGTCGTCTTTTAGATGTTGAAGGAAATGAAGTAAGAGGCGATTTGGATCGCTATAATTTATTGAAATTTGTTCGTTCTAACCAAGGAACTTGTTATAACCAACGCCCAATTGTAAAAGAAGGCGATGTTGTTACAAAAGGTGAAATCCTTGCGGACGGTCCATCAATGGAGCAAGGAGAACTTGCTTTAGGTCGTAACGTTATGGTAGGGTTCATGACTTGGGAAGGGTTTAACTACGAGGATGCGATCATTCTTAGTGAGCGTCTTGTAAAAGATGATGTATATACTTCTATTCATATTGAAGAGTACGAGTCTGAAGCTCGTGATACAAAGTTAGGACCTGAAGAAATTACGAGAGATATTCCAAACGTTGGTGAGGATGCGTTACGTAACCTTGATGAGCGAGGGATTATCCGTGTTGGTGCAGAAGTAAAAGATGGAGATATTCTTGTTGGAAAAGTAACTCCTAAAGGAGTAACTGAACTTACGGCTGAAGAACGACTTTTACATGCAATCTTCGGAGAAAAAGCACGTGAAGTACGTGATACGTCACTTAGAGCTCCGCATGGTGGAGATGGAATTATCCTTGACGTAAAAGTGTTTAATCGTGAAGACGGAGATGAACTTCCGCCGGGAGTAAATCAACTCGTTCGCGTATATATCGTTCAGAAGCGTAAAATTCATGAAGGCGATAAAATGGCTGGACGTCATGGAAACAAAGGTGTTATCTCAAGAATTATGCCAGAAGAAGATATGCCATACTTACCTGACGGAACGCCTATCGACATCATGCTTAACCCTCTAGGGGTACCATCGCGAATGAACATCGGACAAGTGCTTGAGCTACATTTAGGAATGGCTGCTAGAAAGCTAGGCATTCATGTAGCATCTCCGGTATTTGACGGTGCTCGTGAGGAAGACGTGTGGGGTACACTTGCAGAAGCAGGTATGGCTAGAGACGGAAAAACAGTTCTTTATGATGGAAGAACAGGTGAGCCATTTGATAATCGTATTTCAGTAGGGATTATGTATATGATCAAACTTGCTCACATGGTTGATGATAAACTTCATGCTAGATCTACTGGACCATACTCACTTGTTACCCAGCAGCCACTTGGTGGTAAAGCGCAGTTCGGAGGACAGCGCTTTGGAGAGATGGAAGTATGGGCACTTGAAGCTTATGGAGCAGCTTACACTCTACAAGAAATTCTTACAGTTAAGTCAGATGACGTTATCGGTCGTGTGAAAACGTATGAAGCAATTGTAAAAGGTGAGAATGTTCCAGAACCTGGTGTACCTGAGTCATTTAAAGTATTAATTAAAGAACTTCAAAGTTTAGGTATGGATGTTAAGATGTTATCTAGCACCGAAGAAGAAATCGAAATGCGTGAGCTTGATGATGATGAAGAAGAGCAAAACAATGATAAGCTTAACTTAAATCTTGAAACTACTGAAATAAACGGATAAATCGAAGAACCTGAAAGCCGAAAGGGAGGTTGACCCCTTGATAGATGTAAACAATTTTGAGTACATGAAGATTGGTCTTGCTTCACCGAACAAAATTCGTTCTTGGTCTCGTGGTGAGGTCAAGAAGCCAGAAACAATCAACTATCGTACGTTAAAGCCAGAAAAAGACGGTCTTTTTTGTGAGAGAATTTTCGGACCAACAAAAGACTGGGAATGTCATTGTGGTAAATATAAACGCGTTCGTTACAAAGGTGTCGTTTGTGACCGTTGTGGTGTTGAAGTAACTAGAGCTAAGGTTCGTCGTGAGCGAATGGGGCATATTGAGTTAGCTGCCCCTGTCTCTCACATATGGTACTTCAAAGGTATCCCTAGCCGTATGGGGCTTGTCCTAGATATGTCTCCTCGTTCGCTAGAAGAAGTTATTTACTTTGCTTCTTATGTCGTAACGGATGCTGGAGATACACCTCTTGATACAAAACAACTGCTTTCTGAAAAAGAATATCGTACGTATCGTGAAAAGTACGGAAAAGGCTTCACTGCTCAAATGGGTGCAGAGGCAATTAGAAAACTTTTATCAGACATCGACCTTGAAAAAGAAGTTGATTTATTAAAAGAGGAATTAGTTACAGCCCAAGGCCAACGTCGCACAAGAGCAATTAAGCGTCTTGAAGTATTAGAGGCATTTAGAAATTCAGGGAATGATCCTTCATGGATGATCCTAGACGTACTGCCGGTTATTCCGCCTGAACTACGTCCGATGGTTCAATTAGATGGTGGACGCTTTGCTACATCTGACTTAAATGATTTATATCGTCGTGTTATTAACAGAAATAACCGTTTAAAGCGCCTTTTAGATTTAGGTGCTCCAAATATTATCGTTCAAAATGAAAAGCGTATGCTACAAGAAGCTGTAGATGCTTTAATTGATAATGGTCGTCGCGGGCGTCCTGTTACAGGACCTGGTAACAGACCGTTAAAATCTTTATCACATATGCTTAAAGGGAAACAAGGTCGTTTCCGTCAAAACTTACTAGGGAAGCGTGTTGACTATTCAGGACGTTCCGTTATCGTAGTAGGTCCACATCTACAAATGTATCAATGTGGATTACCGAAAGAAATGGCTCTAGAACTTTTCAAACCATTCGTTATGAAAGAACTAGTTGCTAAAGGTATTGCACACAACATTAAGAGTGCAAAGCGAAAAGTTGAGAGAGTGCAACCAGAGGTTTGGGATGTATTAGAAGAAGTAATTAGAGAGCATCCGGTTCTATTAAACCGTGCCCCTACGCTTCACCGTCTTGGAATCCAGGCGTTTGAACCAACTCTAGTTGAAGGAAGAGCGATTAAACTTCACCCACTCGTATGTACAGCTTACAACGCTGACTTTGATGGTGACCAAATGGCTGTTCACGTTCCGCTTTCTGCCGAAGCACAAGCAGAAGCTAGAATTTTAATGCTAGCAGCACAAAACATTCTTAACCCGAAAGATGGAAAACCAGTAGTTACACCGTCTCAGGATATGGTATTAGGAAACTATTACTTAACGTTAGAACGTAAAGATGCTGTTGGTGAAGGTGCTATCTTTAAAGATACAAATGAAGCATTAATTGCTTATCAAAATGGCTATGTTCACTTGCACAGCCGAGTAGCAATTCCGGTCGCTTCTTTAAAGAAAACAACTTTTACTGAAGACCAACAAAATCAATTGTTGTTAACGTCAGTTGGAAAATTAATTTTCAATGAAATTTTACCGGAAACATTCCCTTATATAAATGAGCCTTCAATGACAAATCTTCAGGAAGCTACGCCTGAGAGGTACATTGTGCCGCTTAATTCTAATGTAAAGGAAATCTTCCAAGAAAGAGACGTTGTTACTCCTTTCAAGAAAGGTTTCTTAGGAAATGTTATTGCTGAGGTATTTAAGATCTTTAAGATTTCTGAAACATCAAAAATGCTAGATAGAATGAAGGCATTAGGATTTAAATACTCTACAAAAGCAGGTATCACGGTTGGTGTTGCTGACATTGTTGTATTACCTGAAAAGAAAGAAATTTTAGCAGATGCAGAATTAAAAGTAGATAGAGTTGTAAAACAATTCCGTCGTGGTTTAATTACAGAGGAAGAACGTTATGATCGTGTTATTTCTATCTGGAGTGCTGCTAAAGACGTTATTCAAGAAAAATTAATGGGTACACTTGATAAGTTAAACCCAATCTTTATGATGAGTGACTCTGGTGCCCGTGGTAATGCATCGAACTTTACGCAGCTTGCTGGTATGCGTGGACTAATGGCAAACCCATCTGGTCGTATCATTGAGTTACCGATCAAGTCAAGTTTCCGTGAGGGATTAACAGTACTAGAGTACTTTATCTCTACACATGGTGCGCGTAAAGGTCTTGCCGATACAGCATTAAAAACTGCTGACTCAGGTTACTTAACTCGCCGTCTCGTTGACGTAGCACAGGATGTTATTGTCCGTGATGATGATTGTGGAACTGATAGAGGATTAGATATTGCAGCAATTAAAGATGGCACAGAGATTATTGAAAGTCTATATGATCGCTTAGTTGGGCGTTTTATCTTTAAAACTGTGTATCACCCAGAAACAAAAGAAGTTATTATCGGAAAGAACCAGTTGATTACAGAAGATATAGCTAAAGAAATTGAAGATGCAGGTATCGTAGGCGTTACGATCCGTTCTGCATTTACATGTGATACTAGACATGGAGTATGTAAAAAATGTTATGGTCGCAACTTAGCTACAGGATCTGATGTTGAAGTTGGTGAGGCAGTTGGTATTATCGCCGCTCAATCGATTGGTGAGCCAGGAACACAGCTTACAATGCGTACGTTCCATACAGGTGGGGTTGCCGGAGATGATATCACTCAAGGTTTACCGCGTATCCAGGAGCTTTTCGAAGCGCGTAATCCGAAAGGTCAAGCAGTTATTTCTGAAATCGATGGTAAGGTTATCGATGTTTCTGATGTACAGGATAAGCGTGAAGTAACTGTACAAGGTGAAATCCAGACAAGAAATTATCCAATTCCATACGGGGCTAGAATTAAAGTTACCGTTGGTCAGGAAGTAAGTGCTGGTGAAGTTCTAACTGAAGGTTCAATTGACCCTAAAGAACTGTTAAAAGTCTCTGGTATTAATGGTGTTCAAGAATACTTGCTACGCGAAGTTCAAAAAGTTTATCGTATGCAAGGGGTAGAAATTGGTGACAAGCACGTTGAGGTAATGGTGCGTCAGATGCTAAGAAAAGTTAGAGTATTAGACGCTGGAGATACTGAAGTGTTGCCAGGATCGTTAATTGAAATACCACAATTCATTGATGCGAATAAGAAAGTATTACTTACCGGCGGTCAACCTGCAACAGGTCGTCCAGTATTACTAGGTATTACGAAAGCATCTCTTGAAACAGACTCATTCTTATCGGCCGCTTCATTCCAAGAAACAACACGTGTTCTTACGGATGCAGCAATTAAAGGTAAGCGAGATGAGCTTCTTGGTCTGAAAGAGAATGTAATTATCGGTAAGCTAGTTCCAGCTGGTACTGGTATGACAAGATACCGTAATATTGATCTAAAGCTTGAAGGCCAAGAGGAAAAAGAAGTAGAAGCACTTGAGAATGAAAAAGAAATTGTACTTCATGACTAAATAGTGTTGACACTGATGCATAAAGGATGGTATTATATCTGAGTGCGTTAAAGAACCTGATACTTTGGAGGATAAAATAATGTCTTATGAAAAAGTAGCACAGGCTAAGGAAAAAGTAATTGGCACGAAACAAACACTTAAAGCTTTAGAGGATGGGATTGTTACAGAGCTATATATTGCAAGTGACGCCGACTACAAAGTAGTTCATAAAGTCCTGGCATTAGCCGAGAAAAAAGACGTCCCTACCATAAAAGTTCAATCCATGAAAAAGCTTGGAAAAGCTTGTGGAATTGATGTTTCAGCAGCCACTGTAGCGATTATAAAGTAAATACGTTTTTGCTAGGGGTTTAACCCTTGGCAAAAACGTTACTTTTGGAGAAAAATGAACCACCTGGCTCAGTGGTCTTTAAAATAGTTTTAGGAAGGAGGAAATCAAATGCCTACAATTAACCAATTGGTACGTAAAGGTCGTACAGATAAAGTTAAAAAGTCTGACTCACCTGCGTTAAACAAAGGTTACAATAGCTTCAAGAAGTCACAAACTAACCAATCTTCACCGCAAAAACGTGGTGTATGTACTCGTGTTGGTACTATGACTCCGAAAAAACCGAACTCAGCATTACGTAAGTATGCTCGTGTACGTTTAACAAACGGAATTGAGGTTACTGCATACATCCCAGGTATTGGTCACAACCTACAAGAGCACAGCGTAGTACTTATTCGCGGTGGTCGTGTAAAAGACTTACCAGGGGTTCGTTACCACATCGTACGTGGAGCTCTAGATACAGCTGGAGTACAGAACCGTATGCAAGGTCGTTCTAAGTATGGAACAAAGAGACCAAAAGCTGGTAAAACAGCTGCGAAAAAATAAATTAAATTAAAATAGATGTTTTAAGATTGAAAGGAGGGGAAATAATGCCTCGTAAAGGACCTGTAGCTCGTAGAGATGTATTACCTGATCCGCTTTATAATTCAAAGTTAGTAACTCGTCTTATCAACCGTATCATGGTTGACGGTAAAAGAGGAGTAGCGCAAACTATTTTATATAGAGCGTTTGACCTAGTTCAAGAACGTACTGGAAATGATCCAATGGAAGTTTTTGAACAAGCTATTAAAAACATCATGCCAGTTCTTGAAGTTAAAGCTCGCCGTGTTGGTGGTGCTAACTATCAAGTGCCGATCGAAGTTAAACCTGAGCGTCGTACGACGTTAGGACTTCGTTGGTTAGTTAACTACTCTCGTCTTCGTGGAGAAAAAACGATGGAAGAGCGTTTAGCTAACGAAATCATGGATGCTGCTAACAACACTGGAGCATCTGTTAAGAAGCGTGAAGACACGCACAAAATGGCAGAAGCGAACAAAGCATTCGCTCACTACCGTTGGTAGAATTAAAAGCAATTTTTATATATTTATAGCTAGAAAAGTCGGACGGACGTTCAACCCTAAGTTGAACGTCTATCGTCAGGCTTGTTAAGCTATATACAACCCAAATTTTTTCAACATTAGGAAGGAGAAAGAAACCTATGGCAAGAGAGTTCTCCTTAGAAAAGACACGTAATATCGGTATCATGGCTCACATCGATGCTGGTAAAACAACATGTACTGAACGTATTCTTTTCTATACAGGCCGTATCCATAAAATTGGTGAAACTCATGAAGGAGCTTCACAAATGGACTGGATGGAGCAAGAGCAAGAGCGTGGTATTACAATCACATCTGCTGCTACAACTGCTCAGTGGAAAGGTCACCGTATCAACATCATCGATACACCAGGACACGTAGACTTCACAGTTGAAGTTGAACGTTCTTTACGTGTACTTGATGGCGCTGTTGCGGTACTAGATGCACAATCAGGAGTAGAACCACAAACAGAAACAGTTTGGCGTCAAGCAACTACATATGGTGTACCTCGTGTAGTTTTCGTAAATAAAATGGATAAGATCGGTGCTGATTTCCTATACTCAGTAGGAACATTACATGATCGTCTTGGTGCTAATGCACACCCAATCCAATTACCAATCGGTGCTGAAGATCAATTCACTGGAATTATCGACCTTGTAGAAAACGTTGCATACTTCTACGAAGATGATCTAGGAACACGTACAGACGCTAAAGAAATTCCTGAAGAATATAAGGAATTAGCTGAAGAGTGGCGTACAAAGTTAATTGAAGGTGCTGCAGAATTAGAAGAAGAATTAATGATGAAGTACTTAGATGGTGAAGAAATCACGAAAGAAGAGCTTAAAGCGGCTATCCGTAAAGGCACAACTAACGTTGAATTCTATCCAGTAGTTTGTGGATCTGCATTTAAGAACAAAGGTGTTCAGTTATTACTAGACGCTGTTCTTGAATACTTACCTGCTCCAACAGACGTTCCATCAATCAAAGGTATTTTACCTGATTCTGAAGAAGAAGTAACTCGTGAGTCAAGTGACGATGCACCATTCTCTGCACTTGCATTCAAAGTTATGACTGACCCTTATGTTGGGAAACTTACATTCTTCCGTGTTTACTCTGGTACAGTTAACTCAGGTTCTTATGTACTTAACTCTACTAAAGGTAAGCGTGAAAGAATTGGACGTATCCTACAAATGCATGCAAACTCACGTGAGGAAATCTCAATGGTTTACGCAGGTGACATCGCAGCAGCAGTAGGTCTTAAAGATACAACTACTGGTGACACATTATGTGACGAGAAAAACGCTGTTATCTTAGAATCAATGCAATTCCCAGAGCCAGTTATCTCATTATCTGTTGAGCCTAAATCTAAGGCTGACCAAGATAAAATGGGTATGGCACTGTCGAAGCTTGCTGAAGAAGATCCAACGTTCAAAACTCACACTGATGAAGAAACTGGTCAAACGATCATCGCTGGTATGGGTGAGCTTCACTTAGATATCATCGTTGACCGTATGCGTCGTGAATTTAAAGTTGAAGCTAACGTAGGTGCTCCACAGGTAGCTTACCGTGAAACAATCCGTAAATCGGCTAAAGTTGAAGGTAAGTTCGTACGTCAGTCTGGTGGTCGTGGACAATACGGTCACGTTTGGATTGAATTCTCACCACTTGAAGAAGGAGAAGGCTTTGTCTTCGAAAACAAGATCGTTGGTGGGGTTGTACCTCGTGAATACGTACCTGCTGTTGAAGCTGGTATTAAAGAATCTATGCAAAACGGTATGCTTGCAGGTTACCCATTATTAGACCTTAAAGCTACTATCTTTGATGGATCTTACCATGACGTTGACTCTAACGAAATGGCGTTCAAAATTGCTGGATCTATGGCACTTAAGAACGCAAAAGCTCATTGTAATCCAGCTATCCTTGAGCCAATGATGAGAGTTGAAGTTGTTGTTCCTGAAGAGTACATGGGAGACATCATGGGAGATGTAACAAGCCGTCGTGGACGTGTAGAAGGTATGGAAGCACGTGGAAATGCGCAAGTAGTTCGTGCAATGGTTCCACTTTCTGAAATGTTCGGTTACGCAACATCTTTACGCTCTCGTACACAAGGACGCGGAACATACTCAATGCACTTCGATCATTATGAAGAAGTACCGAAGAGTATCTCTGAAGAAATCATTAAGAAGCAAACAGGACAATAATTTTCCAAGATTATTGTATCTGAGTTTAAAATGTTGTAATCTAAGAAAGGTGGTTTAAGGATCGCCTTTCCTAAAAAAATTATAAATTAATTTCCAATTATTTAAGGAGGCTTTTCAAAATGGGTAAAGAAAAATTTGACCGTTCGAAAACGCATGCTAACGTTGGTACAATCGGACACGTTGACCATGGTAAAACTACATTAACTGCTGCAATCTCTACAGTACTTCACAAGAAGTCTGGTAAAGGTACAGCTATGGCTTATGATCAAATCGATGGTGCTCCAGAAGAGCGTGAGCGTGGTATCACAATCTCAACTGCACACGTTGAGTACGAAACTGATGCTCGTCACTATGCACACGTTGACTGCCCAGGACATGCTGACTATGTTAAAAACATGATCACTGGTGCTGCTCAAATGGACGGCGGAATTTTAGTAGTATCTGCTGCTGACGGCCCAATGCCACAAACTCGTGAACACATTCTTTTATCTCGTCAAGTAGGTGTACCATACCTTGTTGTATTCATGAACAAGTGTGACATGGTAGACGACGAAGAATTATTAGAATTAGTTGAAATGGAAATCCGTGATCTTCTTAGTGAATACGACTTCCCAGGAGACGACATTCCTGTAATCAAAGGTTCTGCTCTTAAAGCTCTTGAAGGAGACGCTGAGTGGGAAGCTAAAATCTTCGAACTTATGGATGCTGTAGATTCTTATATTCCAACACCACCTCGTCAAACTGACAAGCCTTTCATGATGCCAGTTGAGGATGTATTCTCAATTACTGGACGTGGAACAGTTGCTACTGGACGCGTTGAGCGTGGAGTAGTTAAAGTTGGGGATGTAGTAGAAATCCTTGGTTTAACTGAAGAGCCAAAATCAACAACTGTAACTGGTGTTGAAATGTTCCGTAAGCTTCTTGACTATGCTGAAGCTGGAGACAACATTGGTGCTTTACTTCGTGGTGTATCTCGTGATGACATCCAACGTGGACAAATCCTTGCTAAGCCAGGAACTGTAAAAGCTCACACTAAGTTCAAATCAGAAGTTTACGTTCTTTCAAAAGAAGAGGGTGGACGTCACACTCCATTCTTCTCTAACTACCGTCCACAGTTCTACTTCCGTACAACTGACGTAACTGGAATCATCCAACTTCCAGAAGGCGTTGAGATGGTAATGCCTGGTGACAACATCGAAATGACTGTTGAACTAATCGCTCCAATCGGTATCGAAGAAGGAACTAAGTTCTCTATTCGTGAAGGTGGCCGTACTGTAGGCGCTGGAGTAGTAGCAACAATCATGGAGTAATCTCCATAAATATAAGGTAGCTCCTACGGGGGCTACCTTTTTAATTAGGATTAATTGGATTGAGTTTTGAGTAGTTGGGGCTAGAGTTTAAAGTATTTTTAAGATGAATATGTGCGAACCGACGACAGATCTGTAAGCAACTGTAAAAAGCGTAATCGATTCGAGTTGAACCGATGAAGGATCTGTAAGCAACTGTAAAAAGCGTGATCGATTCGAGTTGAACCGATGAAGGATCTGTAAGCAACTGTAAAAAGCGTAATCGATTCGAGTTGAACCGATGAAGGATCTGTAAGCAACTGTAAAAAGCGTAATCGATTCGAGTTGAACCGATGAAGGATCTGTAAGCAACTGTAAAAAGCGTGATCGATTCGAGTTGAACCGATGAAGGATCTGTAAGCAACTGTAAAAAGCGTAATCGATTCGAGTTGAACCGACGAAGGATCTGTAAGTAACTGTAAAATTCGTTATCGTTTCGGCCTAAATCGACGACAAATCTGTTAGTAATTGTAAAACCCTTAATCGATTCGGTGCTATCCGCCAACACAACTGTAAAAATAGCACATTATTCTATAAATTAGCTAGATTTTTTTAATGTAATGCAAAGCTTTACCCGCTCCTACCACTTTAAAATTATCCATGAGAATTCTTTGTATAATATACTTAGAACTTACTATCCTGCACCAGTCCCAAACAATATTCTTAGTAATTCTTACATCCGGAAACAAAAGAGCAAATTCTCCCACACTCCTCAACACACCACTTTCAACAGTCTCCTTAAAACCACACTTACCACAACTAAGCAAGTGAGCCTCCTTCATCCCACTGTAAAAAGAACCACAAGTTGGACATACGATCCCTTTCTTAATATCATCATACTGGTATTTAGGGACAAGGCTATATGGATTTTTACTGATATGCAAATCTAATAGTTTTTCAGCTAACTTGAAATGATTATTATTAAGCTTTAGTGAGGAGTTAAGTTTGAAATCATAGATATGTCGATTGATTTGTGTAGGGTAAATAATGGGTTGATGGATAGGGGAATTATATAAATGAAATTCAGGGTTAACAAAAATGAGGTGACTATCGATGGTGCAATTAAAACCAATTTGCTTTAGTAAGCGTCGTAAGGAGGAATCGCTTCGCTTTAATTGAAGCAGCGGGTCTTTAATTTCAGTCTTACCAAGAGTAAACCACCTGTCACTCTCAAAATAATAATCTCCTTCAAAGTTTTTAACTTCATATATATATACTTTCTCAGGAGCTATCAAGACTTTATCAAGTTGAAATAAGGAATTATTAATTTCGAGTAAGAGGTCGTTAAGAATAAGACAATTACTCCTCTGGTGATCAATCATATGATCAAAAGCTAGTTCACCTTCGTAACCTTTCTCCAAGTTAAAATAATGTTGCTTATCTTTCTCTGAAAGCTCCATACGTAAATACAGCTGGCGAAACAAAAGTAACTCTTCACTTTCACAACGTTCTTTAATAACCATATACCACAACCTCTCTATTTAATATCCTAATTTTACAACTAGCTAAACATATAAACAATCTATATTATATAGAAGGAAACAGAATTAACTTCCCGTTAAAGCTATTGGAAGAAATTATATTCTGCATACATGCATAAATTTTTCAGCCAAAGCTTGCAAATAGTTTAACATGTATATATAATAGTAAAAGTGCGACCGGTACTTAAAGAAAACACTTGCTTTCTTCTAGTATAATCTATATAATAGATAATGTTGGTCGTTGACAGCGATGATGCGGAAGGTTGCTGACACACCCGAGCCCGTTGCCATGGTGAAGGTGAGGAAATTTTCGCGGAGTATGTCTATTTATAAAATGGACGATAAAGGAGGTTATTACATGGCAAAGCAAAAAATTCGCATTCGTTTAAAGGCTTATGATCACAGAATTCTAGATCAATCTGCTGAAAAAATCGTAGAAACAGCTAAACGTTCAGGTGCTCAAGTTTCTGGACCGATCCCTCTTCCTACAGAGAAGTCAATCTACACGATTTTAAGAGCGGTTCATAAGTACAAAGATTCTCGTGAGCAGTTTGAAATGCGCACACATAAGCGTCTAATTGATATTGTGAACCCAACTCCACAAACTGTGGATGCTTTAATGCGTTTAGACTTACCGTCAGGCGTAGATATCGAAATCAAACTTTAATAGTTAGACCAAACAAACACTTAATGGCAAAACAATTATAAATTATATATATCAGGAGGTGTGACTCATGACCAAAGGAATCTTAGGGAAAAAATTAGGAATGACTCAAGTATTCACTGAAAAAGGTGACGTGGTGCCAGTAACTGTTATCGAAGCTACTCCAAACGTTGTCCTTCAAAAGAAATCAGTTGAATCAGACGGATACGTTGCGATCCAATTAGGATATGATGATGTGAAAGCATCGCGCGTAACGAAACCAGCAAAAGGTCATGCTGAAAAGGCCAATGCTAATCCTAAGCGCTACATGAAGGAAATTCGTGGCACTGACTTTGCTGCTTACGAAGTTGGTCAAGAAGTCAAAGTAGATACATTTAGTGAAGGTGACATCGTTGACGTAACAGGTGTTTCTAAAGGAAAAGGTTTCCAAGGATCTATCAAACGTCATAACCAATCACGTGGACCAATGGCTCACGGATCGCGTTATCACCGTCGTCCTGGTTCGATGGGACCAGTTGCTCCAAACCGCGTATTCAAAGGTAAATTATTACCTGGACGTATGGGTGGCGAACAAATCACTGTACAAAATTTAGAGATCGTTAAGGTAGATACAGAGCGTAACTTACTTTTAGTTAAAGGTAATGTTCCTGGAGCTAGAAAAGGCTATGTAACTATCAAGAGCGCTGTTAAAGCGAACTAATCGACAGAAAGAAAGGAGGATACCTCATGCCGAAAGTTGCATTATTTAATCAAAACGGAACACAAGTTGGTGATATCGAATTATCAGAAGCTGTGTTCGGTATTGAGCCAAATCAAAATGTATTACACGATGCTGTTGTGATGCAGCAAGCTTCATTACGTCAAGGAACACATGATGTGAAAGGACGTTCAGAAGTACGTGGTGGCGGACGTAAACCGTGGCGTCAAAAAGGAACTGGTCGCGCAAGACAAGGTTCTATCAGATCACCTCAATGGGTTGGTGGTGGAGTTGTATTCGGACCAACACCTCGTAGCTATAGCTACAAATTACCTAAAAAAGTACGTCGTTTAGCGATTAAATCAGCTTTAGCTTCAAAGGTACAGGCTGCAGAAATCGTAGTACTTGAAGGTTTAACATTAGAAACACCGAAAACAAAAGATATGGTGGCAATCTTAAATAATTTATCAGTTGATCGTAAAGCGTTAGTAGTTACTGGTGACTACAATGATAACGTTGCGTTATCAGCTCGTAATATCCCTGGAGTTACATTTGTAACTGCTGAAGGTATCAACGTGCTTGACGTATTAAAACACGACAAACTAGTTATTACTAAAGATGCTGTTCAAAAGGTAGAGGAGGTGCTAGCGTAATGGAAAACGCTCGTGATATCATTAAGCGCCCCGTAATTACAGAACGTTCAACTGACCTTATGTCAGAAAAGAAATATACTTTTGAAGTAGATGTTCGTGCTAACAAAACTCAAGTCAAAGATGCGATCGAGGAAATCTTTGGAGTGAAAGTAGCTAACGTAAACACGATGAATTACAAAGGGAAGTTCAAGAGATTTGGACGTCACTCAGGTTACACGCCTCGTCGTAAAAAAGCTATCGTTACGTTAACTGCTGAGAGTAAAGAATTAGAATTCTTTGAAGGTGTTTAAGTTTTAAGTGAAGGAGGGAAATAACAATGCCGATTAAAAAGTATAAACCGACCAGTGCCGGTCGTCGTGGTATGACTGGATTAGACTTCCAAGAGATCACAACTGACAAGCCGGAAAAATCATTACTAGCGCCGCTTCATAGAAAAGGCGGACGTAATAACCAAGGTAAATTGACTGTACGTCATCAAGGTGGCGGACACAAACGTCAATACCGTGTAATTGACTTTAAACGTAATAAAGATGGAATTCCAGGACGCGTTGCTACGATCGAATACGATCCAAACCGTACTGCTAACATCGCTCTAATCAACTATGTTGATGGTGAGAAGCGTTACATCTTAGCGCCAAAAGGACTTAAAGTTGGTATGGAAGTTATGAGTGGTTCAACTGCTGATATTAAAGTAGGTAACTCACTACCATTAATCAACATTCCAGTTGGTACTGTTATTCATAACATTGAGTTAAAGCCAGGTAAAGGTGGGCAATTAGTTCGTTCTGCTGGTACTGAAGCTCAATTACTAGGTAAAGAGGGAGACTACGTATTAGTTCGCTTAAACTCTGGTGAAACACGTATGATCTTATCTAACTGCCGTGCTACTGTAGGGCAAGTTGGTAACTTAGAGCATGAACTTGTAAACATTGGTAAAGCAGGTCGTTCTCGTTGGTTAGGTATTAGACCTACTGTTCGTGGATCTGTAATGAACCCTAACGATCACCCACACGGTGGTGGTGAAGGTCGTTCGCCTATCGGACGTAAATCACCAATGTCTCCATGGGGTAAACCAACTCTTGGATACAAAACTCGTAAGAAAAACAAACACTCTGACAAGTACATTGTACGTCGTCGTAAAAAATAACGGGATTGCACTACGGTTCAAAAGAGCCGTAGCACAGTCGCGAAGGGAGGCACACTCATGGGTCGTAGCTTAAAAAAGGGACCTTTTGTCGATGATCACTTGATGAAAAAAGTTGTTGAATTAAACGAAAAAGACGAGAAGAAAGTTATTAAGTCTTGGTCACGTCGTTCAACAATCTTCCCAGATTTTATTGGTCACACTATTGCTGTTTATGATGGACGCAAGCATGTACCAGTATATGTTACTGAAGATATGGTAGGTCATAAGTTAGGTGAATTTGCACCGACAAGAACTTATAAAGGCCATGCTGCTGATGATAAGAAAACAAGACGTTAAGATGAGAGGAGGTACTAAATATGCAAGCGAAAGCAGTTGCTAAACAAGTGCGTATTGCTGCTCGTAAAGTACGTCTAGTTGTAGACTTAATTCGGGGCAAGCAAGTTGGTGAAGCTGTAGCAATCCTACGCCATACACCTAAAGCAGCTTCTCCAGTTGTAGAAAAGCTGTTAAACTCTGCAATTGCAAATGCAGAACACAACTATGAAATGGACGTTAACAATTTGGTAGTTAGTGAAGTATTTGTCGATGAGGGAGCTACTTTAAAAAGATTCCGTCCTCGTGCTATGGGACGCGCTAGTAGAATTAACAAACGTACTAGCCATATTACTATCGTTGTATCAGAAAAGAAGGAGGGATAAAGCGTGGGTCAAAAAGTAAATCCGATAGGACTTCGTGTAGGGATTATCCGTGACTGGGAGTCAAAATGGTACGCTGAAAAGGACTATGCTGATCTATTACACGAAGATTTAAAAATTCGTGAATATATCGAGAAGCGTCTTAAAGATGCATCTGTATCTAAAATTGAAATCGAACGCGCTGCAAACCGTGTGAATGTAACAATCCATACAGCTAAGCCTGGTATGGTAATCGGTAAAGGTGGTTCTGAGGTTGAAGCTCTTCGTAAAGCTTTAAACCAATTAACTAACAAGCGAGTTCACATTAATATCTTCGAAATTAAGCAAGCTGATTTAGATGCTAAATTAGTAGCTGAAAATATTGCTCGTCAATTAGAAAACCGTATTTCTTTCCGTCGTGCAATGAAGCAAGCAATCCAACGCACAATGCGCGCTGGAGCAAAAGGAATTAAAACTGAAGTATCTGGTCGTCTAGGCGGAGCAGATATCGCTCGTTCTGAACACTATAGCGAAGGAACTGTTCCACTTCACACATTACGTGCTGATATTGACTACGGAACAGCAGAAGCTGACACTACTTATGGTAAATTAGGTATTAAAGTATGGATTTACCGTGGTGAAGTCCTTCCAACGAAAGGAACGAAAAAAGAGGAAGGAGGAAAATAATCATGTTATTACCTAAACGTGTAAAGTATCGTCGCGAACATAGAGGGAAAATGCGCGGAAAAGCAAAAGGTGGTACGGAAGTACATTTCGGTGAATTTGGTCTTCAAGCTGTTGAAGCTTCTTGGATTACTAACCGTCAAATCGAATCTGCTCGTCGTGCAATGACTCGTTATATGAAACGTGGCGGTAAAGTATGGATTAAAATTTTCCCGTCTAAGCCTTATACAGCTAAACCTCTTGAGGTGCGAATGGGTTCTGGTAAAGGGGCTCCTGAAGGATGGGTAGCAGTAGTTAAACCAGGGAAAGTTATGTTTGAAATCGCAGGTGTAACTGAAGAAGTAGCACGTGAAGCATTACGTTTAGCTGCTCATAAATTACCTGTTAAATGTAAATTTGTAAAACGCGAAGAAGTGGGTGGTGACGCAAATGAAAGCTAATGAAATCCGTAACTTAACCACTGCCGAGATCGAACAGAAAGCTAAGTCACTGAAAGAAGAGTTATTTAACCTACGCTTTCAATTAGCGACTGGACAGTTAGACAATCCAGCCCGCATTCGTGAAGTTCGTAAAGCAATAGCTCGTGCAAAAACAGTATTGCGTGAGAGAGAGCTAGGTTTAACTAACGAATAATTTGAAAGGAGGTTTGCGCAATGACTGAGCGTAACCAACGTAAGGAATACACTGGAAAAGTTATATCTGACAAAATGGATAAAACGATCACAGTTGTAGTAGAAACTTACAAAACTGATAAGTTGTACGGCAAACGTGTTAAGTATTCAAAGAAGTATAAAGCTCATGATGAAAACAATTCTGCAAAAGTTGGCGATATCGTAAAAATTATGGAAACTCGACCTTTATCAAAAGATAAGCGTTTCCGTTTAGTTTCTATCGTTCAAGAAGCAGTAATTATCTAATAAATAAAGATCTTGTATTGTTTCCGAAGGGAGGTAAGATCAAATGATCCAACAAGAAACTCGTTTAAAAGTTGCTGATAACTCAGGTGCTCGTGAAGTACTTTGTATTAAGGTTTTAGGTGGTTCAGGCCGCAAAACAGCTAACATTGGTGACGTAATTGTTTGCTCGGTGAAACAAGCAACACCAGGAGGCGTTGTCAAGAAAGGTGACGTTGTTAAAGCTGTTATCGTTCGTACAAAGACAGGTGCACGTCGTAACGACGGTTCATATATCAAATTCGATGAGAATGCTGCAGTTATTATTAAAGAAGATAAGAGTCCACGTGGAACTCGTATTTTTGGACCAGTTGCACGCGAACTTCGTGAAAAGCAATTCATGAAAATCGTTTCTCTAGCTCCAGAAGTATTATAATCTCGTGAACGGACGAATTAGAAATTGCCTTTTAAGGAGGTGCGATTATGTCAACACCTAGAATGCATGTTAAAAAGGGTGACACTGTAAAAGTGATCTCTGGTAAGGATAAAGGAAAGCAAGGCGTTATTTTAGAAGCTTACCCAAGCAAAGGGCGTGTACTTGTTGAAGGAATTAACATGGTTAAAAAACATGCGAAACCATCTCAAGCTAACCCACAAGGCGGTATCATTAACATGGAAGCGCCAATTGCTTCATCTAACGTTATGCCACTTGATCCGAAAACAGGTGAACCTACACGTGTAGGATATACAGAAGTGAACGGTAAAAAAGTACGTATTGCAAAAAAATCTGGCGAAGCATTAGATAAGTAGTCAGGTCTGAAAGGAGGTCAACCACATGAATCGTTTAAAAGAGAGGTACCAAAACGAGATCGTCCCTTCTCTAGTTGAGAAATTCAACTACAGTTCAGTAATGGCTGTTCCGAAGGTAGAAAAGATCGTTGTAAACATGGGTGTTGGAGACGCAGTTTCTAACGCAAAAGCTTTAGATAAAGCTGTTGAAGAATTAACTCAAATTACTGGTCAAAAGCCACTTATCACGAAAGCGAAGAAATCAATCGCTGGTTTCAAACTTCGTGAAGGTATGCCAATCGGTGCGAAGGTAACACTTCGTGGTGAGCGCATGTATGAGTTTCTAGATAAATTAATCTCAGTTTCTCTTCCACGTGTACGTGACTTCCGCGGAATCTCTAAAAAATCATTTGATGGTCGTGGGAACTACACTTTAGGTGTTAAAGAACAATTAATCTTCCCAGAGATCGATTATGATAAAGTTGATAAAGCCCGTGGTATGGATATCGTTGTAGTAACTACTGCAAACACAGACGAGGAAGCTCGTGAACTATTAACATTAATGGGTATGCCATTTCAAAAATAGTCGGTAAATATTTGAAGAAGGAGTGAAAACTTTGGCGAAAAAGTCTATGATTGCTAAGCAGAAGCGCCCTCAAAAGTTCAAAGTGCAAGAGTATACTCGTTGCGAACGTTGTGGTCGTCCTCACTCAGTTATTCGTAAGTTTAAATTATGCAGGATTTGCTTCCGTGAATTAGCATATAAAGGTCAAATCCCAGGCGTTAAAAAAGCAAGCTGGTAATTTCCAAGTACGGAAGGAGGTAAAACAGATGGTCATGACAGATCCTATTGCAGATATGCTTACTAGAATTCGTAATGCGAACACTGTTCGTCACGAAAAGCTAGAACTACCTGCATCAAAGTTAAAAAAGGAAGTCGCAGAAATCCTTAAACGTGAAGGTTTCGTACGCGATGTTGAATATATTGAAGATAGCAAACAAGGTATTATTCGCATTTTCTTAAAATACGGTTCGAACAACGAACGTGTAATCTCAGGACTTAAGCGTATTAGTAAGCCAGGCTTACGCGTTTATGCTAAAGCTACTGAAGTACCTCGTGTTCTTGGTGGTTTAGGAATTGCGATCGTATCTACTTCTAACGGAATTCTTACAGACAAAGAAGCTCGTCAACAACAAATCGGCGGAGAAATCTTAGCTTACGTTTGGTAAGAACATAGAAAAGAAACGGAGGTGTATCGGATGTCTCGTATTGGTAATAAGCCAGTAGTTATTCCTGCTGGAGTTACAATTACATTAAACAACAATACTATTACTGTAAAAGGACCTAAGGGTGAGCTTTCTCGCGAACTTCATACTGACATGATCGTTAAAGTTGAAGAGAATACTCTAACTGTTGAGCGTCCTTCAGATAATAAACTACACCGCTCGTTACACGGTACTACTCGTAGTATCATCAGCAACATGGTTGAAGGTGTAACGAATGGTTATGAGAAAAAATTAGAATTAATCGGTGTTGGTTACCGTGCTTCTAAGCAAGGAACTAAACTTGTTCTTAACGTTGGGTACTCTCACCCTGTAGAAATCGAGCCAGAAGCTGGTCTTGAAGTTGAAGTACCTGCAAATACGAAAATCACTGTTAAAGGTATTGATAAAGAACGTGTTGGTGCTTTAGCATCTAATATCCGTGCTGTACGTTCTCCTGAGCCATACAAAGGTAAAGGAATTCGTTATGAAGGTGAATTTGTTCGTCGTAAAGAAGGAAAAACTGGTAAGAAATAAGCGATAAGATAACGGAAAGGACTGACGTTCAATGATTACGAAGCCAAGCAAAAATCTGGCACGTAAGAAGAGACATGCACATGTTCGTCGTACAATCACTGGAACTGCAACGCGTCCTCGTTTAAATGTATTCCGTTCTTCTAAGCACATCTATGCACAACTAATTGATGATGTTGCAGGTGTAACTGTTGCTAGCGCAAACAGCTTAGACAAAGAACTTAATCTTGAAAACGGCGGAACGATTGAAGCAGCTAAAGCTGTTGGTGAACTTGTAGCTAAACGTGCTATAGAAAAAGGATTTGAAGTAATTGTATTTGACCGTGGAGGTTACTTATACCACGGACGTGTTAAAGAATTAGCAGACGCAGCCAGAGCAGCTGGATTGCAATTCTAAAGAACAAAGGAGGGAAAATAATGCGCATTGACCCAAATACTTTGGAACTAGAAGAAAAAGTAGTAGCGGTCAACCGTGTAGCAAAAGTAGTTAAAGGTGGACGTCGTTTCCGCTTTGCTGCACTGGTTGTTGTTGGAGATAAAAACGGTCACGTAGGTATGGGCATGGGTAAAGCTCAAGAAGTACCTGAGGCTATTCGTAAAGCAGTTGAAGACGCAAAGAAAAATTTAGTTGCTGTGCCAATCGTTGGTACAACAATTCCACATCAAATTATCGGACACTTCGGAGCTGGAAATGTATTCTTGAAGCCTGCAAGTGAAGGTACTGGAGTAATCGCTGGTGGACCAGTTCGTGCGGTTCTTGAACTTGCTGGTGTAGGTGACATCTTATCTAAGTCTTTAGGTTCAAACAACCCAATCAACATGGTTCGTGCAACGATCACTGGACTTAAAAACTTAAAAAGAGCTGAAGATGTTGCGAAATTACGCGGTAAATCCGTAGAAGAACTTTTAGGATAAGGAGGGAATGTAAATGGCTAAGAAATTAGAAATTACCCTCACTAGAAGCTTAATTGGTCGCCCTGAGGATCAACGTGTGACTGTTAACACTTTAGGTTTACGTAAAATGCATCAAACTGTAGTACAACAAGATAATGCTGCTATTCGCGGTATGGTTAACAAAGTATCTCACTTAGTTACTGTTAAAGAAATAGAAGCTTAATTTTTAGATTGAGGAGGTGCCCAACATGAAACTTCACGAACTTAAACCTGCTGAAGGTTCTCGTAAGGAGCGTAATCGTGTAGGACGTGGTATTGGTTCTGGTAACGGAAAAACTGCTGGACGTGGACATAAAGGACAAAACTCTCGTTCTGGTGGTGGAGTAAGACCAGGATTTGAGGGTGGTCAAAACCCATTATACCGTCGTCTTCCTAAACGCGGATTTACAAACCCAACTCGAAAAGAATATGCGATCCTTAACCTTGATCAGCTAAACCGTTTCGAAGATGGTACAGAAGTAACTCCAGAGTTACTACTTGAAACAGGAACTGTAAGTAATGCAAAGGACGGAATTAAAATCCTCGGGAACGGTAAGCTTGAAGTGAAGCTTACAGTTAAGGCTAACAAATTCTCTGCTTCTGCAGTAGAAGCAATTGAAGCTGCTGGCGGAAAAACTGAGGTGATTTAATGTTTCAGACGATCTCCAATATTATGCGTGTGGGTGATTTGC
Source organism: Anaerobacillus alkaliphilus (assembly GCF_004116265.1). Taxonomy (NCBI): domain Bacteria; kingdom Bacillati; phylum Bacillota; class Bacilli; order Caryophanales; family Bacillaceae; genus Anaerobacillus; species Anaerobacillus alkaliphilus. The sequence goes on from NZ_QOUX01000019.1 coordinate 40,613, forward strand.
GACGTAAAGTCTTTTTCACCCTGCTAATGCTCATTGTTTTTAGGATCGGCGCATTTATACCAGTACCTGGAGCTAATGCAGATGTGCTTAAGTTCCAAGATGCTATGAATGCATTTGGTTTTTTAAATACCTTTGGTGGTGGTGCCCTTGAGAATTTCTCGATTTTCGCAATGGGAATTATGCCATACATCACTGCATCCATCATTGTACAATTGTTACAAATGGATGTAGTACCAAAGTTTGCAGAATGGGCAAAACAAGGAGAGGCGGGAAGACGTAAATTAGCTCAGTTTACCCGCTATGGAACAATCGTACTAGGTTTTATACAAGCGATTGGAATGTCGATTGGATTTAATCGACTTGTTCCAGGGTTAATTCCAAATCCTAGTGTAGGAAAATATATTTTTATCGCATTGGTCTTAACAGCAGGAACAGCTTTCCTGATGTGGTTAGGTGAGCAAATTACTGCAAAAGGTGTAGGGAACGGTATTTCGATCCTTATCTTTGGTGGTATTGCTGCTGGAATTCCTAATGCGGCAAACCAAGTATATGCAACAAGACTTCAGAATGCTGGAGATCAGTTATTTATAAATATTGTAGTTGTCGTTTTACTATTACTAATTCTTTTGGCAATCGTTGTAGGAGTTATCTATGTGCAACAAGCACTAAGAAAAATCCCTGTTCAATATGCGAAACGTTTAGTAGCAGGTAAACCTCAAGGTGGTGGGTCTACTCACTTACCATTGAAAGTAAACGCAGCTGGGGTAATTCCTGTAATTTTTGCAATGTCACTATTCATCTTTCCACCAACTGTGGCAGGATTTATGGGTGACACAAATACAGTAGCTAGATGGATTACCACATACTTTGATTTTTCTAATCCTTTTGGAATGGTTGCCTATGCAGCTTTAATTATTGGATTTACGTATTTCTATACGTTCATCCAAGTTAATCCTGAACAGATGGCTGAGAACCTCAAAAAGCAAGGCGGATATGTCCCTGGCATACGTCCTGGAAAAACAACGCAAGTTTACTTAACAAGAATTTTATATCGTTTAACATTCGTTGGCGCTATATTCTTAGCAGCAATTTCACTCATTCCTATGTTATTCACTACGGCATTAAACCTACCTCAAGCTGTACAAATTGGTGGTACTGGATTGTTAATCGTTGTTGGTGTAGCATTAGATACAATGAAGCAAATTGAAAGTCAGCTAATTAAACGACACTATAAAGGCTTTATTAAGTAATAGAGGGAATTGGGGAGTTAATCCCCTAACCCAGTTGTTAAAATGGTCGATGGAGGGATAAAGATGAACCTTATTTTAATGGGGCTACCAGGTGCTGGTAAAGGAACACAAGCGGATAAGATCGTAGAAAAGTATGGGATCCCACATATTTCTACTGGTGATATGTTTCGCGCTGCAATTAAAGGCGGAACTGAGTTAGGAAGACAGGCAAAAGAGTATATGGATGCTGGAAACCTTGTTCCTGATGAAGTAACAATTGGAATTGTTCGTGAGAGACTTAGCAACGAAGATTGCAAAAAAGGCTTTTTACTTGATGGTTTTCCAAGAACGGTAGCACAAGCAGAAGCATTAGAAAATATGTTGGCTTCTTTAGAGAAAACAATTGACTCTGTCATTTATGTAGAAGTACCTAAAGAAGAGCTTTTTGAACGATTAACTGGGCGTTGGGTTTCGCCTACTTCAGGAGCAAGTTATCATGTGAAATTCAATCCACCTAAGGTTGAAGGAATTTGCGATAAGGACGGAAGTCAACTTATACAACGTGATGACGATAAGCCTGAAACAGTAGCTAATCGTTTAGAAGTTAACTTACAACAAGCACAGCCATTAATTGACTTTTACTCTAAAAAGGGTTATCTAACGAAAATTAATGGCAATCAAGATATAGCCAAAGTTTTTGAAGATATAGATGAACTTTTGAAAGGGATTAATGAATGATTATTTGTAAGACGCCTCGGGAATTAGATATTATGCGTGTTGCTGGTAAAATTGTTGCATTAACCCACCAAGAGTTACAGAAGCATGTAAAACCCGGCATTACTACTAAGGAATTAGATTCAATTGCTGAAAAGTTTATTAGGCAACATGATGCGATTCCATCTTTTAAAGGCTATAATGGATTTACCGGAAGTATTTGTGCTTCAGTTAATGAAGAGTTGGTTCACGGAATTCCAGGAGATCGACTATTAAAGAATGGTGATATCATTAGTATTGACATTGGTGCCAAGTATATTGGATATCACGGGGACTCGGCTTGGACGTATGCGGTTGGTGAGATTTCTGAAGAAACTCAGAAGCTTTTAGATGTGACTGAACAGTCTTTGTATAAAGGACTTGAGGAAGCAAAACCAGGGGAAAGGTTGTCAAACATTTCCCACGCAATACAAACATATGTAGAGTCTTATGGTTTTTCAGTAGTTCGTGAGTATGTTGGTCATGGTATTGGTCAAAACTTACATGAAGATCCACAAATTCCACACTTTGGGCCACCAAACAAAGGTCCTAGGTTAAAGCCTGGAATGGTACTTGCAGTTGAGCCAATGGTTAATGCAGGAAAACGCTATGTTCGGACACTTCCTGACAATTGGACAGTTGTAACTACTGATGGAAAAATGTGTGCTCATTTTGAACATACTATTGCTATTGTGGAGACAGGGTTTGAAATACTAACTAAAGCCTAGGTGATGGTGATTAATTATGATGGATCCTGGTTCGGTACCGCGTATTGGACAAATGGTGCGGATATTAAAAGGCAGAGATGCTGGTGGTGTAGCATGTATAATTCAGCTTGAAGATCAACGGTTTGTATTGATTGCCGATGGTGACAAACGGAAGGTTGATCGTTCAAAGAAGAAAAATGTAAATCACTTAGAATTATTTGACTTTATATCTCCAGAAGTAAAAAATAGTATTGAACAAACGGGTCGTGTAACCAATGCGAAATTGCGCTTTGCAATTTCCACTTTTATGAACGAAAACAATTTCCTGACGGAAGGAGAGTAAATTCATGGCCAAAGAAGATGTAATCGAAGTAGAAGGTACGGTCATTGAGCCGCTACCAAATGCCATGTTTCGAGTAGAGCTTGAAAATGGACATAAAATATTAGCTCATGTTTCAGGTAAAATTCGTATGCACTTTATTCGTATTTTACCAGGAGACAAAGTAACTGTTGAATTGTCACCGTATGACTTAACACGTGGGCGTATCACGTATCGTTTTAAATAATCGTGAAGGCACTCCGTAGTAATAGGGAGGTAAAAAACATGAAGGTAAGACCATCAGTCAAACCGATTTGTGAAAAATGCAAAGTAATCCGTCGAAAAGGTACGGTTATGGTTATTTGCGAAAACCCTAAGCATAAACAAAAACAAGGTTAACAATAAGGAGGTGCGATATAAATGGCACGTATTGCTGGTGTAGACATTCCTCGTGATAAGCGAGTGGTTGTGTCTTTAACATACGTATATGGTATTGGTAGAACTAGATCTTCTCAGATCTTAGCTGCAGCTGGTGTTTCTGAAGATACTCGTGTACGTGATTTAACTGAAGAAGAATTAGGTAAAATTCGTGATATCGTTGATGGCTATAAAGTAGAAGGAGATCTTCGTCGTGAAATCTCTCTAAACATCAAACGTTTAATCGAGATTGGTTGTTTTCGTGGTGTGCGTCACCGCCGTGGATTACCTGTTCGTGGACAAAACACTAAAAACAATGCTCGTACACGTAAAGGACCTCGTCGTACTGTAGCAAACAAGAAGAAATAGTAAAGGAGGTAGCATAGAATGGCAAAAGGTAAAACAACTCGTCCTAAACGTCGCGCCCGTAAGAATGTTGAAACTGGTGTTGCTCACATCCGTTCAACGTTTAATAACACTATCGTGACAATCACTGACACACAAGGAAACGCAATTTCTTGGGCAAGTGCAGGTGGTTTAGGATTTAAAGGATCTCGTAAGTCAACTCCATTTGCAGCTCAAATGGCAGCAGAAACTGCTGGTAAAGCAGCTATGGAACATGGCATGAAAACAGTGGAAGTTTCTGTTAAAGGACCAGGCGCTGGTCGTGAAGCAGCTATCCGTTCATTACAAGCAGTAGGACTTGAAGTAAGCATGATCCGTGACGTTACTCCAGTTCCACATAATGGCTGCCGTCCACCAAAACGTCGTCGCGTGTAAAAAAAGAAATCGAATAATTGTATAGATTTCCTTGAATTGTCAATAATGTGTAAGAAGTTATTTTTTAAGCTTAAATTAAAGTACGGTTCTTACAAAGATTGACTCAATTAGGTATGAACGGCTCAGAACTACCTAATGGGGAATTCCGGTTAGACTAGGCTTAGTCAGCCGGAGTTTCGACGTTTTGAAGGAGGGTTTGTTTAATGATAGAAATTGAAAAACCAAAAATTGAGACGGTTGATATCAGCGCCGATGCTAAGTATGGAAAATTCGTTGTTGAGCCACTTGAACGTGGTTACGGTACGACTCTAGGTAACTCTTTACGTCGTATTTTACTCTCTTCATTACCTGGTGCTGCTGTTACAGCAGTTCAAATTGATGGAGTCTTACACGAGTTTTCTACTATTGAAGGTGTCGTAGAAGATGTTACTTCAATCATCCTCAACTTGAAGCAACTTTCTCTTAAAATCTACTCTGATGAAGAAAAAACATTAGAAATAGATATCCAAGGGGAAGGCGTAGTTACTGCAGCAGATATTACACATGATAGTGATGTTGACATCTTAAACCCAGATTTGCATATAGCAACTCTATCAAAAGGTGCACACTTACACATGCGTTTAACTGCTCGTCGTGGACGCGGATATGTTCCAGCTGATGGAAACAAGAAAGAAGACTTGCCGATCGGTGTTATTCCAATTGATTCTATATATACTCCTGTCTCAAGAGTAAACTATCAAGTAGAAAATACTCGTGTTGGGCAAGTAACAAACTATGACAAACTAACCCTTGATGTCTGGACAGATGGAAGCATTCGACCAGAAGAAGCTGTTTCTATTGGTGCGAAAATCTTAACAGAGCATTTAAACATTTTTGTCGGTCTTACTGATCAAGCACAAAATGCTGAAATTATGGTAGAAAAAGAAGAAGATCAGAAAGAGAAAGTTTTAGAGATGACTATCGAAGAGCTTGATCTGTCTGTTCGTTCTTATAACTGCTTAAAGCGTGCTGGTATTAATACTGTACAGGAATTAACTCACAAGAGTGAAGAAGATATGATGAAAGTTCGTAATCTTGGACGTAAATCATTAGAGGAAGTTCAAGAAAAACTTGGTGAGCTAGGACTAGGTCTTCGTAGAGAAGATTAATCATAGTTTCTTAATAGATAGATAATCAGGACTAACCTGAATTAGTAATAGATTTGATTACAACATGAATAGAAGAGTTACTAAAGAATGATATCTCTTCTTACTTCAAAACAAAAAGGAGGGAATCTCTAATGGCATACGCAAAATTAGGCCGTGATAGCTCTGCTAGAAAGGCATTATTTCGTGATTTAGCAACTGACTTAATCATCAATGAAAGAATCGAAACTACGGAAGCAAAAGCAAAAGAGCTTCGTTCAATCGTTGAAAAAATGATTACTCTTGGAAAACGTGGCGATCTTCATGCTCGTCGTCAAGTTGCTTCTTTCGTTCGTCGTGAAGTAGCTGATCAAGAATCAGGTCAAGACGCAATCCAAAAGCTTTTCGCTGACATTGCTCCACGTTATGAAGAAAGACAAGGTGGATACACTCGTATTTTAAAACTTGGACCACGTCGTGGAGACGGGGCACCAATGGTAATTATCGAGTTAGTTTAATACATCTATGAAGGGCGAGACAAAGATTATTCTTTAGTCTGGCCTTTTTATTATGTAGAATGTAGAATGTAGATTGGTTTATAAGCAAAGTGTACATTCTACATTTTACATTCCACATTAAAAGTCGGTGATGAAAATTGAGTGAAGAGATTATCAAAATTAATAGTTTATCCTTTAAATATAATGAGGATGAAGAAAACGTCTTGAATGATATTACCTTGTCAGTTACTAAAGGTAGTTGGGTTTCTATCGTTGGGCATAATGGGTCAGGTAAGTCTACATTGGCTAAATTCCTGATTGGATTATTAATTCCTTCTCAATCAAATACTGTTGTCATAGGCGGATATGATACTTTTGATGAAGAACTTATTTGGGAAGTAAGAAAAAAGGCTGGAATGGTTTTTCAAAATCCAGAAAATCAAATGGTTGCAACGACTGTACGTGACGATATTGCCTTTGGCTTGGAGAATATCGGAATTGAACGTACAGAAATGTTAGATAGAATTGAATGGTCATTAAAAAAAGTGAAAATGGAACAGTACGTTGACCACGAGCCACACAGACTCTCAGGTGGACAAAAACAACGAGTTGCTATTGCGGGTATCATTGCAATGCACCCATCAGTTTTAATTCTTGATGAAGCTACTTCAATGTTGGATCCTATGGGGAGACAGGAAGTATTGGAAACAGTGCGAATGCTAAACAAAGATGAAGGAATGACCATTATTAATATTACACATGATTTAGAGGAAACTATTTTCTCTGACCAGATTGTTGTAATGAATCGTGGAAAAATATATGCCAAAGGGCTACCGGAACAGGTGTTTCAGGAAAAAGATCGTTTAGTGGAATCTGGTTTAGAACTACCATTTTCATTGGATGTTCAAACTAGATTAGTTGATAAGGGTATCGGACTTACGAAACTATGTTTAACTAAGGAAGGTTTGGTTAATGAACTATGGAAATTAAAATAACGAATCTTTCCCATGTTTATATGCCGAAAACACCTTTTGAACATCAAGCACTAACAAATATTAATTTACATATTACGTCTGGCATGTTTGTTGCGTTCATTGGACATACAGGCTCAGGGAAGTCTACCATCGTTCAACACATAAATGGACTATTAAAGCCTACTTCTGGAGTAGTGCAAATTGGAGATACAGTAATCGAAGCTTCAAAAAAGAATAAGAAATTAAAAGAGTTACGAAGAGCTGTAGGGATGGTTTTTCAATATCCAGAACATCAGTTATTTGATGAGACAGTTGAAAAAGACATTGCCTTTGGGCCGATGAATTTTGGCTTTACAAGAGAAGAGGCTTATCAAAAAGCAAAAGAAGTACTGCCCTTAGTAGACTTAACTGAAGATATTCTCCAAAAGTCACCTTTTGATTTGAGTGGAGGGCAAAAACGGCGTGTGGCTATTGCAGGAGTATTAGCTAGTAAGCCACGTGTTCTAATTCTAGATGAGCCTACCGCAGGACTGGACCCAGTTGGTAGAAAGAAGATGATGGAGTTATTCCTATCAATCCATCAACAAGAAAAGCTTACTACGATATTAGTGACTCATAATATGGAGTTTGCTGCTATGTACGCGGATTTAGTGGTTGTTATGGATAAGGGCCAAGTCTTAAGGCAAGGGACACCAGAGGAAGTATTTAAGTCACTTCACGAATTGCAAGAGATTGGTTTAGATGTACCTGAAACTGTTCAACTTGCTCGTTTGCTTGAAGAACGTTTTAAATCAAAATTACCTCAAAATTTATTTACGAAGGACAAGCTTGTAGAAGCGATTGTTCCTTTAGTAAATAAGGAGGTGGATTAATGCTTCAAAATATAATTATCGGCCAATATGTAGCTGGAAACTCTATTATTCACCAACTAGATGCTAGATCGAAACTTACCGCAACATTTCTGTTTGTGATGATTGTCTTTTTAGCAAATAATTGGCTTACCTACACTATTTTGTTTTTGACGATCCTATTTACCATAATCATTTCAAAAGTGTCTCCGAGGTACATTTATAGAGGAATGAAGCCTATCTTCTTTTTAGTCTTTCTGATGTTCATTCTTCATGGGATTATGACAAAAGAAGGTGAATTACTTTTTACACTAGGTTGGATTGAAATATATATGGGCGGTATTATCCAAGGGTTATTTATTGCGTTACGGCTGTTACTTCTAATTATGATGACAACCTTGTTAACCTTGACCACAGCACCAATCCAACTGACAGATGGTTTGGAAAGCATATTTGGCCCGTTTCGTAAATGGAACGTACCCGTTCATGAGTTAGCTCTTATGATGTCTATTTCCTTACGATTCATTCCTACACTTCTTCAAGAGACAGAAAAAATTATGAAGGCACAGATGGCAAGAGGTGTTGATTTTTCTGGAGGCTCAATTACTGGGAGAGTAAAAGCTATCATTCCTCTTTTAGTTCCATTATTCATTCAATCGTTTCGTCGCGCTGAAGATCTTGCAACTGCGATGGAAGCACGTTGTTATCGAGGGGGTGTAGGCCGAACTAGATTAAGAGAGCTTGAGTGGAAAACAAAGGACACTGTTACAGTAGGATTAATTTTAATCTTAGGTATGATCTTAGTTTTAGTAAGGTCATAATAGTATATAAGGAAAATAGAGGTTGTGTATCTGTTGAAACGTATAAAATGCAAGGTTGCGTATGATGGAACATTTTTTAATGGATTTCAAATCCAACCAAAAGGAAGGACTATTCAAGCTGAGATAGAAAAGGGTTTGCAAAAGCTGCATAAGGGTACTCAAGTCAAAATTTATGCTTCAGGAAGAACGGATACGTTTGTTCACGCTAAGGGTCAGGTCTTTCATTTTGATACATTGATGGACATTCCGCTAGAGCGTTGGCATAATGCCATACAAACTGTCTTACCTTCCGATATTGAAGTGTTGGAAGTTAATGAAGTGAGCATTGAGTTTCACTCAAGATTTGATGTGGTGAGCAAGGAATACCGCTATTTTGTACAGCGTGGTAGAAGGATGGATGTTTTTCGAAGACATTATCGATATTTTTATCCGTACCAATTGTCAATCGAAAACATGGTCCAAGCCTCCAATCAGTTAATAGGTACCCATGACTTTACCTCTTTTTGTTCTGCCAAAACAGACAAAGAAGATAAAGTGAGAACAATTTATTCAATCGAAATCATCGAAAAAGAAGATGAGCTTGAGTTTCGGTTTGTTGGCGATGGTTTTCTTCGTAACATGGTTAGAATTCTTGTAGGAACTTTACTAGAAGTTGGCAGAGGCAGGCGTCAACCAGAGGAAATTTTGAATGTCTTAGATAGCAAGGATCGTGAACGAGCAGGACATACAGCACCTGGGCACGGCCTCTTCTTGTGGGAAGTAAATTATGACAACTGATCCTAGTGTGACATTTTCTGTTGACATTGGTCGTTGAATAATATATGATGATCTATGGTATTTCAAAAACCCACTAGCCCCGGGTTTGCGAATGTTACTTTAGACACGTAGTTTTAAACTATTTTAATTAAAAAATTAAGAATGCGATAAGCTTTAGGAGGGAAAAAAGCATGCGTACGACATATATGGCAAAGCCAAACGAAGTTGAACGTAAATGGTATGTTATCGACGCTGAAGGTCAAACTTTAGGTCGTTTAGCTAGTGAAGTAGCCTCTATCCTTCGTGGTAAAAATAAACCAACGTTTACACCACATGTGGATACAGGAGATTTCGTAATTGTAATTAATGCTGAAAAAATTCATTTAACTGGTAAGAAGTTAACGGACAAGATTTACTACCGTCACTCTAACCACCCAGGTGGATTAAAGCAAAGAACTGCGCTTGAAATGCGCACAAACTACCCAACTCGAATGATCGAGTTAGCGGTTAAAGGTATGCTTCCTAAAAACACTTTAGGACGTAAGCAAGGTATGAAATTACATGTTTATGCTGGTAGTGAACATCCACACCAAGCTCAAAAACCAGAAGTTTTAGAACTTCGCGGTTAATATATAAGGAGGGTTTTCATTGGCACAAGTACAATATTACGGTACTGGTCGTCGTAAGCACTCTGTTGCACGTGTACGTTTAGTTCCTGGTGAAGGACGTATCGTGATCAACGGTCGCGAATTAGACGAGTATTTCGGATTAGAAACTTTAAAGCTTATTGTTAAGCAACCACTTGTAGAAACAGAAACAGAAGGTAAATATGATGTATTAGTAAACGTTAGCGGTGGTGGATACACTGGACAAGCGGGAGCTATTCGTCATGGAGTATCTCGTGCTCTTCTTGGAGCAGACCCAGAATTCCGTGCTGGATTAAAGCGCGCTGGATTCTTAACTCGTGATGCACGTATGAAAGAACGTAAAAAATACGGTCTTAAAGCAGCACGTCGTGCACCTCAGTTCTCAAAACGTTAATATTGCGTTTGGAAGGCTCTCAAAGCTTTATGCTTTGGGGGTCTTTTTTACATTATAGGAAAGTTTAAAGGTTAGAAAAGATGCCCGTTGAACCTTGTGCAATACCTATTACATAAATTTTAAAAACAACAATTTATGAGAAAAGAGCCTATTCAAAAAAACATCCCAAACTGTTCTAAGTTTTGGAATGTTTTTTTAGTTACTATTTAGTTTCTTCCGTGACATCTACATCTCCTTTAACTTCAACAGAGGGTACTTCTTTTTTTAATTTTTTGGTTATTTCTTCAATATGCTCAATTTGCTTTTTGGTAACAGAAACGTCTGCTAGTTGTACGGGGTGTTTACTAATTTCTATCTCTTCTTCCTTGAGAGGAATGCGAAACTCTTCTTCACTTCCTGCCTCAATAACCATCTCTTCACGCTTGATAGGGACTGTAATAGTTTTTAGATCCTCAACGACTTCTTTTCGGATTTTGACTTCTCCTATTTTGACTCTCTCTTTTTTAATATCCAGCTGTTCTTCTTTTAGCTCAAGAGTATGTTTATTTTTAATGTCATTTGTTTGAAGGGTATTCTTGTTTAGTTGCCTTGAAAAAAGGCCTTTTATAAAAGCTCCACGACGAATAGTTATTACAACAGGGATTACTGTAACAAGGCCGATTATGGATCCGATAATAGCCCCTATAATTATATAATTTTCCATAATACCTCCGGGAAATATTTTATTAATGTATCAAAAACCCCTACGCAAAGTAGGGGCTAAATTAATTAGTCCTTATTTAGGACATCTGCGTTACCTTCTGTTTCAACATCTGCTACTTCCTTATGAAGGATATCACGAACTTGCTCTGTTTCTTGAACAGATCGTTTATGAGCAGAAATTTCACCGGTAACAACTGTGTGCTTATCAACATCCACTCGTTCCGCAGTAACCGGAATATGAATTGTTTCCTCTCCGTTAATGGGCTCATCAGTTGGAGTCCTGTCAAAAGTTTTCTTTTCAATAACGACTTGATCATGTGAAACAGGAACGTTAACGACTTTTTCTTCTTCAATAATATCTTTGTGAAGAACAACGTCACCAGTTTCTACTCGATACTTATCGATATCGAGTTCCTCTTCGCGAAGATCCATATGCGCTTCTTCTCGAGCGAATTCTGTATCTGTAACTCGATCTACTTCACGTACCTTTTTTCGATTATCTTCTTCGTTGAATAAGTCAAAAAAGCCCATAATGGAAAACCTCCTAGGGAGTGAATTTTTGATCAGCTTACCTTAATTAATTTATCCTTTTACTAAGTCGCTATACTTGGGAAAATTTACTTTGTAGGTTTGAAAAAGTAGACCAAAAAAGACTGACTCTCTATAAGAGTCAGTCTAACGAGTTGTTTTAAGAGGTGTAGGTAGGGCTAATTTTAAGAAAGTTGCTGTTGAGCCATTTGCACTAATCTTTTAGTGATTTCGCCACCTACAGATCCGTTAGCACGAGAAGTAGTGTCTGCTCCTAAATTCACACCGAATTCTGAAGCAATCTCATATTTCATTTGATCAAGTGCTTGTTGCACTCCTGGTACTAGAAGTTGGTTAGAGTTATTGTTTTGTGCCATGTTTCTAATCTCCTCCTTTGTTTTTATTCCTTTATATCATGTCTTCTTTTCGTTAGAACTATGTAAAAAAATTTAATGTAAAAAATTCCATTAAAATATCGCAAACGAGTTGCGAATTAAGTACACTTTGAATTTTGTTTCGTTGAATTATATTATAGTAAGATATACGTAACAATGTGTTTGGAGGATATAGAATGGACGTTAATCAAAATAACTTAAAAGCTTGGAATACAGGCGTATATCAAGCTTGGCATAACCGCTTTGGAACACCTGAAGAGGCAGCAAAAAAGATTATTGAAAATCCAGAAAAAAGAATTGGTTCTGCTCTTGATTTTATGGGTGGTACTGTAGAAGGAAAGAAAGTGATTAACCTACTAGGTTCAAACGGTAACAAAGCAGTAGCCCTTTCAGTACTAGGTGCGAATGTAACTGTAGTTGATTTTTCAATAGAGAACGAACAGTACGCTAATCAACTAGCATTGCACGCAGGTGTATCATTACGATATATTGTCTCAGATGTTCTAAAGTTACCTATGGAAGAGCTAACAGGGGATTATGATATTGTATTCATGGAATTTGGTATTCTCCATTACTTTAAAGACTTACACCCACTTTTTCAACTCGTTGAAAAATTATTAGGAACAAATGGGCGATTAATCTTACAGGATTTCCACCCTGTATCAACAAAATTAATATCATCTAAAGGTACCACAGCAAAAATTAGAAAGCATAAGGTAACCGGAGATTACTTTACTACGGACTTAGAAGAAAAGGAGGTTTCGCATTCTAAATTCTTAGACGGGGATAAAGATCCAGTAGTCCATAAAGTATATTTGAGGAATTGGACTCTAGGTGAAATCATTACAGCTATTGCTGATGAAAATTTATTTATCAAAACCTTAGAAGAACTTCCTAACCAATCTTCGGATGTGTTTGATAAAGGTATTCCTAAAACATTTACAATAGTAGCTGAAAAAAGGTAAACGAAAGGAATTTCCGTTGTTTTTGTTTTAGATTTGCGTACATCTTATCTAGTTCAAATTTATACTAACAATATAAACTGTTATATACTTTTTTTCCCTATAAAGTTGCAATTTCCATAGCATTAACCCTTCCTTCTTGAATGAAACTAACAACAAAAAGGAGGGGACAAACGTGAATGTCATTACTACCTTTGAGGATCGCAGGCGCAAAAAGCAGTGGGATTTTGAGCGACAAGTACTACGTAAACTTTCATTATCTACAATAAGAGGCTTCATTCATACACACTTCCCTTCAGTTTTTGAAGAGCAGAAAACTGGCGGCAGCTTTGTAGAAGACATTTGTGTTGACTTTGCCATTGATGCTTACCTTTTAGGAGCAGAGTTTAGTCGTTTTGGATATCATGGTGAAACTGCAATCTTGGTTCGAAGACGTTGCCAGGAAGAGTATGACGAACATGTAAATCATTTATATCATCAGCTATCTGGATTAATTTTTCAAAATGATCAAAACGATAACTTCTATATCTTATGTGAAGGCTTTATTTTATATTGGTGGGAAAAAGGCTTTTATGAAGGTGAAAAAAGATATCGGTTGAAATTACACTAATTTAAGTTCATATTTTCCTCCTTGTCCCAATATACTGTATGGAGACGATTGGAGGGAAGTAAATGAGCAAGTGGTTAAAGGGAATAACATTTGCAACTGGATTTTTATTATTACTTTTTATCATTCAATATCAATTCGTAAGTACTGACACTGGATCATTATGGTCACTCCCTTTGTCGGGTAAAATAATCATTGTCGATGCAGGTCATGGCGGTATGGATGGAGGAGCAAGTTCCAAAGATGGTTTATTGGAAAAAGACGTTTCTTTAGAAATTAGCTTAATTCTTAGAGACTACCTTCAGGAAGCGGGAGCATTAGTGGTTATGTCTAGGGTAGAGGATACTGACCTTGCCGATCCAGCCACAAAGGGAGTTCGAAAAAGAAAAGTTCAGGATTTAAAACGGAGAGTCCAGCTTGTGAATGAGACTGGTGGAGATTTATTCGTTTCTCTTCACCTGAATGCGATCCCCTCACCCCGTTGGTCCGGTGCTCAAACCTTTTATAATCGGGCTTATGATGAAAATGAAAAGGTAGCAAGATTTATTCAAGATGAAATCAGAAAAAATCTAGAGAATACGAACCGGTTAGCTAAGCCAATTGGAAATGTATTTTTACTTAAACATGCTGAAATTCCAGGAGCTTTAGTTGAAGTAGGGTTTTTATCAAACCCAGCCGAAGCAGAGATGTTAAAATCTACAGCGTATCAACAAAAAATTGCTGCATCAATTTATCAAGGAATTATGCGGTATTATACAAATGAACCAGCTCCTTCTTCATAATAAAGAAGGCTGGTTTTTTAATAACGACCTGTTATTACCGGAGAGCACAATGTACAATGAATTTTGAAATGTGTGTTATACTAATTTTGTAATCGAATACATAAAGGGGTGTTTTGCTTGCTTACTCAAGAACAAATATTAGATGCTTTAAAAAATGTTAAAGAACCATTTATTAATAAAAGTATCGTTGAAATCGATGCAGTAAAAGAAATAAAAATTAAAGATGGTTTAGTTAGTGTAAAAATTGGAATTTCCAAAACTGGTACAGCGGAACAAATGAAGCTACAAGGTGAGATTGTTAATGTAATTAAACAAGCTGGAGCAGATTCAGTTGGTCTACGCTTTGAGCAATTCACAGATGAAGAATTAAGCAAGTTAGGTGTTGAGGCCCCTAAGGAATCAAAGTCTTTATTAGATGAAGGTGTAAAAACCACATTTATTGCTGTAACTAGTGGAAAAGGTGGAGTTGGAAAATCAACAGTATCAGTTAACCTTGCAACTTCTTTAGCACGCCTTGGTAAAAAAGTTGGTATTGTTGATGCTGATATTTATGGATTTAGTGTACCGGATATGATGGGGATTGAAGATAAACCAAAGGTTAAGAATGAAAGAATTTACCCTGTAACTAGAATGGGTGTACAAGTTATATCAATGGGCTTCTTTGTACATGATAACTCGCCAATCGTTTGGCGTGGACCAATGTTAGGAAAAATGCTAAATAATTTCTTTACACAAGTTGAGTGGGACGATTTAGATTATCTTATTTTAGACTTGCCTCCTGGAACAGGTGATGTTGCATTAGATGTACACACTATGCTTCCAAGCAGTAAAGAAATTATTGTTACTACACCACACCCGACGGCAGCTTTTGTTGCAGCTAGAGCAGGGTTTATGGCTATTAAAACCGAGCACGAAATTCTAGGCGTAGTTGAGAATATGGCTTATTATAAGAGTCAATTAACCGGAGAAAAAGAATTTGTTTTTGGGCAAGGTGGAGGAGAGCGACTAGCGAAAGAATTAAAAACAGATATTTTAGCGCAAATTCCACTTGGACAACCTGAAATTGATGAAAAGGATTTTGCTCCATCAATTTATGCTGCTGACCATCCGATTGGACAAATATACATGAAAATGGCACAAAAAGTTATTGATAAAATAGAGCAATAAAAATAAAGAAACTCCTCTACGGTGATAGAGGAGTTTCTTTTAGTTTTCATTTCCTTCCTGTTCTTCCTCTTGTTCATCTTTTGCTGCTTCTTTCTTCATTTGTTCGCTTGCAACTTTACCGAGAATTTCATTGACCCTTGCTTTAAAGTACGGGCTTTCGAAAGAGTCAGCCATAATATTCATCACCTGTTGTCGATAAGCTTGGCTTTTCATTAGGTCAAGTGCTGCTTGTTCCATCTCTGGATCTTGAAGAATGTCCATCATCATTGCTTGATACTCTGGATCCTTCATTAATACTTTTAATGTTTTTTCAACCTCAGCTTGTAGACTTTCAGCAAAGACTTTCGCAAATTCAGGATCCTGCATTAGCTCCTGCCAGAATTCCTTTCCTTGTTCTGAAGTTAACACTTGTTGAATAGTATCTCGAACAACTGCTTGTTCCAATATAATCTCTTGTTTTACTTCCTCATCACTTAAGACCTCTTGAATAGATTGTTTACCTTCATCGGTCTTAAGCATATCAACCATCATCTTTTTAGTACTTTCATAATCAGGTTGACTTCCTTGATCCTCAACAGCAGCACAACCTGCAATAAGAAGCAACGTGAAGAGTAAGAGGAGCTTCTTTAAGCTTTTCAAGGTATTCGCCCCTTTCGTATTATTTCATTTTTAATATGAAACAATAGGGGCGAAATTATCCAAAGCAATGTTTAAAAATAGTTCACATAATTTAAAGAGAAGGTAAATCTCTTGACACTAGTACTAGCTTTTTATTCACCATTTTTGATACAATCAATTCGTTAATTACTTTAGATGGAGGATAAGGTGTGAATTCTAGAAAGGTAGTTTATTTATTTTTTACGACATTATTAATTGGAGCAGCTAGTGGTGCTTTCGTTGGATTTATTTTAGATTGGAGAACTTATTGGGACGGATTAATGTCCGGTGAGGTTGTTGATTTTATTCTAGTAATCATTTGGTTACTTGGAATAGGGGCTATGTGGAGTTTAATTAGCCAAATGGGATTTTACGCTTATTTAACAGTACACCGCTTTGGATTAGGTATCTTTAAGTCTTCAAAGATTTGGAACTCAATTCAAATCGTTGTTATCGCTTTTGTCTTACAGGGTCTCGTATATTTTAGATATACAGCTTTTGGAACAGAAGGTGAAACGATTTTCAGTTACATACTTATACCGCTATTATTATTTGTTTATGGTTTGTTAATAGCTTATATCAAAAGTACACAAACAAACTTTGGAGCGTTTATTCCAGCTTTATTTTTCATTGTTGTTGTAACAACGCTTGAGTGGCTTCCTGCACTAAGAGTAAATGACCCTAAATGGTTGTGGATCTATCTTACTCCCTTATTAGTTGCAAATACATGGCAGATATTAATTCTGCACCGGCTTATTAACAAAAAATAAATGAAATAAAAAGGGTTAGCTCAACTATTTTTAGATAGTGAACTAGCCCTTTTTTTAATTACTTTACTTCTGAACTTTTAGCTTCTGTGTGTGCGATTAACTCTGATACAGTAACAAAATCGTAACCTTTCTTTTTTAGACCATCTATAATAGTAGGGAGAGCTTTCTGAGTTTGTTTGACGCGGTCAGAGGCATGGAATAGAATAATATCGCCGCCTGTTACATTGTCCATAACATTAGAGATGATTTGTTCTACACCAGGATTAGTATAGTCTTTAGAGTCAACACTCCAGTGAATTAACTTATATTTTTGTGCTTCGGCAATTTTCAACACTCTCTTGTCAAAATTTCCATTAGGTGGGCGAAGTAATTTAGGTACCTTATTAGTTAGCTCGTATAAAGTATTGTGAGCCATTTGTATATCTTTTCTTATTTTTTCATCCTCCCATTGAGGGTAATTCTCATATCTGTAGCCGTGGCTACCTATTTCATGACCGTCTTTTACAATTCTTTCAACAATATCTGGATGTCGCTCAGCCCAGGAAGCTGATAAAAAGAAGGTAGCATTATTGATCCCTTGATCTTTTAAAACATCTAAAATAGGAATTGCCTTCTCTTCGCCCCAACTTAAATTAAATGTTAAGGCTATTTTCTTTTCGTTTGTTTCCGCTTTATATATGGCCGTAGCTTCAGCAACAGGAGAGAAGACAGTAATCTGACTTCTTTCTACATATAAAATACCAGCTGTGAAAAAGGCTGCTATCACTACAATCATATATTGTTTAATTTTTTTACCGTTCCATATCCAAATAAAGTTCATATAACCCCTCCTTGTCCATTTATCTGCATTATATGTATGCTTTTTTGACAAGCTTTATGAATAAAAAAGGTAAAAGAAGAAAATAATTCTCAGAGTAGCATTTTCTTTGAATAATTTATTTTTACATACATGGAAGGATGATTGATGTGCTAGGTGTTATGTTAAACAATAAAGAAACTCAAGAAATTGAATATATGTTAAAAAGAGAGTTAGAGGAGCTATTATTAGATCTAACTGACTCAAGAATTGATGGTATTGTAAAAAGGGCTATGGAAGAAAGATATAAGATTATTTTTGGACTATATAAACGTTTTGCTTCACCAAAAGAGTGTTATAAATACATTCGGAGCAAGCAACAACGTTCTGAAAAATTTTCAGATTAAATGTTGATTTACAGGTTTTTAATATGATAAACAATAAAGCATCACTGTTGTATTAAAACTTTTTTTATAAAAATGTTGACTTAAATTTTATAAATGTGTTATATTAACAAAGTCGCTGATTTGTTGAGTGACTGACGGATATAAAAAAGTTGTTGACAAAGATAGTTGTAACTTGTTATAATTTAATCCTTGTTGTAAAAAACATATTGATTGTTCTTTGAAAACTGAACACACAGCCAAGCGAATTAAAGAGATAGTAAATATCTCGTCAATGAATTATTATTTTTGAGCTATATCAAACACTTTTATGGAGAGTTTGATCCTGGCTCAGGACGA
>NZ_QOUX01000020.1 GCF_004116265.1 Anaerobacillus alkaliphilus
GGGCACGATAGGACCTCTTGCGTTACCTTTTCTTTCACTCTCCGCTCGGTTTGGGCACGATAGGACCTCTTGCGTTACCTTTTCTTTCACTCTCCGCTCGGTTAGGGCACGATAGCGCTTCTTGCGTTACCTTTTCTTTCACTCTCCGCTCGGTTTGGGCACGATAGGACCTCTTGCGTTACCTTTTCTTTCACTCTCCGCTCGGTTTGGGCACGATAGGACCTCTTGCGTTACCTTTTCTTTCACTCTCCTCTTCGTTTGGACACGATAGCGCTTCTACATTCTACATTCACATCACAATTAACAATTATTTAATATAACAGCCAAAATTTCCCTATATAACACCGCCCCACCAATCTTCTAAAATTAGACACATTTAGACTGTTGTAAGACAGGCAGCTGCTTGTACTACTAATCTGAAAATTCCTATAATATCAAGTTTTATCTTGTTTTCAGTATTTTGATAGTTTTATGTATAAAAATTTGAATATTTAAAAAATTATGGACATAATTTTACCGGCTTTGTTATAATTTAGTAGGGGAGTTGAATACAAATAAAGCAATGAATGGAGGGAGAGAGCGCATGGATTTGGATTTATATCTAAACAGTTATGTGTATGTCATCATATTTTTGCTTTTAGGTATAGCACTTCCAGTTGGAGGATTGACGTTTGGTAAGCTTTTGCGGCCCCATAACCCATATCCTGATAAGTTAGTTCCATATGAAAGTGGAATTTTGCCGACTGGAGATGCACAAGTGCGGTTCAGCGTGGCCTACTACATAGTAGCGCTAGAATTTGTCATATTCGATGTTGAAACCGTTTTCTTATATCCTTGGGCGGTTGCTCTAGACCATCTTGGATGGTTTGGGATCAATGCAATGCTTATATTTATTGTTGTACTTGGGTTAGGTCTTGCGTACTCTTGGAAAAAGAAGGTGCTTGAATGGAACTAAAAAAACAGGGGTTAGAAGAATTCGATCCGGCGATAGTCGAAGAAGTACGACGCAATGTACTTATTACAAAGGTTGAGGAAGTTAAGGCGTGGGCTAGGACAAGATCATTTTGGCCGTTAACATTCGGTTTAGCGTGCTGCGCGATCGAAATGATGGCTACGGGTGCTGCCCGTTATGACTTGGACCGCTTCGGGGTACTTTTCCGAGCTTCACCACGACATGCGGACTTAATGATCGTTGCAGGAACAGTAACTGCAAAAATGGCGCCAGTTGTAAAACGCCTATACGATCAAATGCCTGAACCGAAATGGGTCATTGCAATGGGATCTTGCGCAACATGCGGCGGTCCTTATCACAAAGCTTATAGTGTTGTTAACGGCGTTGACAAAATCGTTCCTGTGGATGTATATATCCCAGGTTGTCCACCAACTCCACCTGCGCTGTTAGATGGCATTGAGAAACTTCGTATACAGATTAGAGAAGAAGCCAAAGGCAAGAGAAGGAAGAAGGTGGGCCAAAGGATATGAGTCAACTATTACTAGATACTGTCTTGAAAAAGTTTGAAGATATATCAGGCCCTGAAGTGGTTGAAGAAAGCAAAATAAATTTTAATGAGCCTTTTTTAACATTGGCTAGTGAGAAGTGGAACTTAGAGTTAGCTCGATTACTAGTGGAAGATGAAAAATTAAGGTTCGATTTCCTATGCTGTTTAACAGGTATTGACTACGAAGAGCATATGGAGGTAGTTTACAATTTTTACTCAATGGAATTAGATCAGTATTTATGCATTAAGGTAAAGATGCCAAGGTCTAATCCAAAAATAATTTCCGTGCAGCCTGTTTGGAAAACGGCCGATTGGCATGAGCGAGAAGCTTATGATTTATTAGGTATCGAGTTTATCGGTCATCCAAATCTAACTCGTATATTTTTAGAGGATGATTGGGTCGGTCATCCACTTCGTAAAGACTACAAGTTTGATAAAGAAGAAATGGGTTTATAGTGGGGGTGACTGTAGATGAGTATAAAAACTGAACAAATGGTATTGAACATAGGCCCGCAACACCCTAGTACACATGGTGTATTCCGAATCGAAGTAGTTATTGAAGGAGAATATATCAGAAAAGCGAAACCTGTCATCGGCTATTTACACCGAGGAACAGAGAAGCTTGCTGAAGATTTAATTTACACCCAATTCATTCCGTATACGGATCGTCTTGACTACATGAATGCAATGACAAATAACTACGTTTATTGTGCTGCTGTTGAGAAGCTAATGGAGATTGAGGCGCCAGAGAGAGCAGAATACTTACGTGTCATTACGATGGAATTAAATCGAATTGCTAGTCACTTAGTTTGGTGGGGAACATACCTTTTGGATATTGGAGCCTTAAGTCCATTCTTATATGCGTTCCGTGACCGCGATACAATTCTTGACCGCTTGAACGAAATTAGTGGGGCGAGAATGACGTTTAACTACATGCGTATTGGTGGCGTTAAGTGGGATGCTCCGGAAGGTTGGATTGATAAGGTAAAAGAAACAGTGAAGTTACTTCGCGAAAATTTTGCTGAATACCACCAGCTTGTCACAGGTAATGAAATCTTCATTGGTCGTACGAAAGGCGTTGGCATTATTACCAAAGAAGATGCGATTAACTGGGGACTTTCAGGACCAATTCTTCGAGGTAGTGGTGTGAAGTTTGATTTACGTAAAAATCAGCCTTATTCGATTTATGACCGTTTTGATTTTGACATTCCGACAAGAGAAGAAGGCGACTGTTTTGCAAGATATGAAGTGAGACTTGATGAGATGTTTGAGTCGTTAAAAATTATTGAGCAAGCATGTGACCAGATTACTGAAGGAGAAATTGTCCATAAAAAAGGTCAACGGATCATGATGATTAAACCACCAGCTGGTGAAACGTACTTCCGTTGTGAAGCATCAAAAGGTGAAATTGGCGTTTACCTTGTAAGTAACGGCAAAAATAAGCCTTACCGTCTAAAATTACGCAGACCTTCGTTTGTAAATGTTGAAATCCTTGCAGATATGTTAATTGACCGAAACATTGCAGACTTAGTCGCAATCTTTGGAAGCCTCGATGTTGTACTCGGGGAGGTCGATGCATAATGGATTTAGTGAATATGATTATTTATGCCGTTACTGTGTTAGGACTACTTCTAGGTGCAGTAACGTATGCGATCCTCTTTGAACGAAAAGTAATTGGTTATATGCAGGTCCGGATTGGACCAAACCGACACGGCCCTTGGGGCTTACTTCAAACCATTGCCGACGTTATGAAACTATTAATGAAAGAGGATATTATTCCTTCTCAAGCAGACCGTAAAATATTCATGATTGCTCCAATCATTGCTTTTGCACCAGCGTATATGGTTCTCGCGGTGATTTCATGGAGTGAAAACATATATGCGGCTGACTTGAACATTGGCGTTTTGTATTTTATCGGTATTTCCTCTATTACCACAATTGGCGTATTAATGGGTGGTTGGAGCTCGAATAACAAATATTCCTTAATGGGAGCGATGCGTGCAGTAGCTCAAATGGTTAGTTACGAAATACCGTTAGTTCTTGCGATAATTGGTGTTGTTATTTTAGCTGGATCCCTTAATTTACGCGATATCGTTTTTGCTCAACAAGACTTGGGCGTCTGGTTTATTATTCCACAATTTTTAGGTTTCGTTATTTACATGATTGCAGCGATTGCCGAGCTAAACAGATCTCCGTTTGACTTGCCAGAAGCTGAGAGTGAGCTAGTATCTGGTTACCATACTGAATACAGTGGTTTCCGTATGGCATTCTTCATGCTTGCTGAATACGTATACGCAATTGCGATTGCCGCTCTTGCTACAACGTTATTCTTAGGTGGCTGGTTAGGACCAGTTTTACCGGGAATTGTTTGGTTCTTATTAAAAATGTGCTTATTTATGTTCATTTGGTTCTGGTTACGTGCAACACTTCCGCGTGTAAGGGTGGATCAATTAATGTCCTTTGGATGGAAAGTTTTAATACCACTAGCGCTACTTAACATTGTCATTACGGCAGTGATAAAAGTATGGATGGGGTGAGATAAATGTTTAGATTTTTAAAAGGTTTCGGAATTACACTCAAGTATTTTGCTGGAAAGAAAGAAACCATCCAATACCCTGAACAAAAACCGGAAATCCCAGACCGTTTCCGCGGAATTCAACGATTTTTTCCAGACAAGTGTATCGTTTGTAACTTATGTGTTCAGGTTTGTCCCACGGATGTCATTACGCTAACAGGTAAGAAGGCGGAAGATAATCCGAAGAAAAAAGTAATTGATACGTATAACATTGATTTTCAAGGGTGCATATTATGTGATTTCTGTACGGAGGTTTGTCCAACTGAAGCGATTGTGATGACGACAAAGTATGATAATCTGTCAGACTATACTCGCGATCCAATGTTTAAGGACATGGAATGGTTAACAAACAACGAAGTATACGGAAACTATAAAATTGATGAACCTGCAGAAGAAGAAACAGAGCGAGGTGACGAGAAATGAGTGGAGAGTTAGTTATATTTCTCATCCTTGCAATTCTAGCAATCTCTTCTTCCGTAATGGTAATTATTTTAAAACGAATTGCTCATCGAGTTTTATCAATGGCTTTTGCATTCTTTGCAGTAGCTGGACTTTACTTTTTACTACGAGCTGAATTTATTGGGATCGTTCAAATCATGGTTTACGTAGGGGCTCTTTCCATTCTCTTTGTATTCGGTATGATGATGACCGACCATAAAACAGTATCGTTTGGTCCAGAAAGAAAGTTTGCCCATAAAGCGTTGAGCTTAGTTGGGGTAGCCATTCTATTAGGACTAATGTTAACTGGTATTTTTTCGCTTGATTTACCAGTAAACCAGGAACTTTATATTGGAACTGCAGAGCAAATTGGGATCGATCTTTACGGTAATTATGTCATAGCATTCCAAGGAGCAGGTATTTTACTACTTGCCGCTTTAGTAGGAGCCATTGTATTGGCACGAAAGGAGGCCGATTAGAATGGTTCCAATAACGTTATATCTTGCCTTAGCAGCTATTCTATTTTGTATCGGCTTATATGGAGTACTTACGAGAAGACATCTCGTAATCGTTCTTGTATCAGTAGAGTTGATGTTAAATGCGGTAAATATCAATCTAGTAGCATTCTCTAGTATTGGCCCGTTTGCAAACATTACTGGGCAGGTATTCACTCTATTTGTAATAACAGTAGCTGCAGCTGAAGCAGCCGTTGGTTTAGCGATTTTAATTGCCTTATATCGCAATCGAAAATCAATTGATGTTATTAAACAAGATCTTATGCGTTGGTAAGGCTAGCTTAAATGAAAGTTCAAAAATGAGGATAAGCGGGGCGGAGAAGATCGAGGCGGCGGAGATTCGAGGAACGGAGTGTACAGAAATACATGAGTACCGCAGAAGCGAGCCAACGAAGAACTGCGACAGCAATGGTTACCGGAATTTTTGAACATCAGCTAGACTAAAAGAGGAAAAGGTGATGGTATGATGCAATTTGCCTGGATAATACCCGTCTTCCCACTATTAGCCTTCGTGTTGCTTCTATTTTTTGGAAGAATACTGAAAGAAAGAGCGGCTTATGTAGGAATAGTTGCCATGGCTGCTTCATTCGGGGTGTCAGTAGTTGTCTTATTCGAAAGAATCGGTGGGGAAGGTTATAAGTACGTTGTAAGGTGGCTTACCTTCGGGGAACACACCATAACAATGGGGTACGAAGTAACAGCTTTAAACGCGATGATGTTAGTAGTTGTTACGACTGTTAGTTTACTTGTTCACTTATTTTCAAAACAATATATGCATGGGGATGATCGTTTCCCTGTTTTCTATTCATACCTAGGGTTATTCTCATTTTCAATGTTAGGTCTTGTGTTATCACCTAACATTCTTCAACTCTTTATTTTCTGGGAGTTAGTAGGGGTTTGTTCGTTCTTACTTGTAGGTTTCTGGTTCTTCAAGCCTGAAGCTGCAGCGGCGGCGAAAAAGGCATTCTTAACAACAAGAATTGGGGACGTCGGGTTATTCATTGGTCTTGTACTTACATTTATTTATACTCGATCATTTGAATATGAAGCAATTTTTGCAGCAATCAACGCTGGATTAGTTGAACAAACAATGGTCACGGTAATTGCTCTTTGTATTTTCCTAGGAGCTGTTGGTAAGTCGGCGCAATTCCCATTACATGTCTGGTTGCCTGATGCGATGGAAGGTCCAACACCTGTGTCCGCTTTAATCCATGCGGCGACAATGGTAGCTGCTGGGGTTTACCTAGTGGGAGTTATGTACCCTGTCTTTTTAGCTTCACCAACAGCGATGACAGTTGTTGCTTATACAGGGGCGATTACAGCCATTTTTGCGGCATCGATTGCGCTTGTAAACACAGATATTAAGCGTGTTTTAGCATATTCAACAGTCAGTCAGCTAGGCTTTATGATTTTGGCTTTAGGAACAGCTGGTTATGTGGCTGGTTTATTCCACTTAATGACACATGCATTCTTTAAAGCACTTTTATTCCTAGGAGCTGGTAGCGTTATTTATGGAATGCACCATCGACAAGACATCCGTGAAATGGGTGGTTTGTGGTCAAAGATGAAGGTTACGGCGATCACATTCTTAATCGGTACACTCGCTATTGCTGGTGCGCCACTACTCTCAGGGTTCTGGAGTAAAGAAGTCATTTTAGCTGCTGTTTGGTACAATGGCGATCCGTTTTTATTCATCATTGCATCGATTACAGCTGCGATGACTGCATTTTATATGTTCCGTCTATTCTTTAAAGTATTTACTGGGAAATACCGTGGTAGTGACTCATTAGAAGCTGGTGAGCACCACCATGAACCACATGAAAGTCCAAAAGTGATGACAATACCGTTAATCGTCTTAGCCGTCCTTGCTGTAGTAGCAGGTTACGTGAATACACCGATTTTCGGTTTTGGACTCGAAGCATTTTTAACAGAAGGTTTAAATGTGGGGAAACAAGCCCATGGTGAGCTTTGGTTAGTTGGTTACTCGATATTAATCGCTGCCGTAGGATTTGGGTTATCCTATCTGATTTATTTTAAAGGGACAATCAAAGAAAATTACTTCCCGAACATGGCGCCAGGAGTACATAAGGTACTACTGAACAAGTACTACATGGATGAGTTTTACTTAGCGGTGTTTGTACGTCCAGTAGTAAGCCTAGGGAAATTCCTTTGGGCCATTGACCGTTTCATTATCGATGGAATTGTCAACGTAACTGGTTATCTTGCAAAGGGAACAGGCTATGTCATTAGCAGAAGGCATACAGGTCAATTGCAAACTTACGGTTTAGTCACAGTCGTTGGTGGAATCGCAGTTATCGCCCTAGCCTTTGTATTAAGGGGGTATTTAGGATGATCCCAAATATATTAACATTACTTGTCTTTCTACCATTACTAGGTGCTTTAATTGTACTCACAATTCCTAATGAGCATAAAAATGTGATCCGTTCGATTGCAGGCATAACGTCATTCGTGACATTGATTATTTCAATTATTGTGTGGAGCAATTTTAATCGCGGTTTATCAGGAATGCAATTTGCTGAGAATTACACGTGGATTGATTTAGGCTTTGTTTCCTTCAATTATGAGCTTGGTGTTGACGGACTTTCCATGCCACTATTAGTTCTTACAACAATCGTCACATTCCTAGCCGTAGTAGCTTCTGTGACAATTAAAGATCGTGTCAAAGAATACTTTGTTTGGATGCTAATCCTTTTAACAGGAATGCTTGGAGTATTTGTTGCACTAGATATGTTCTTGTTCTTCTTGTTCTTTGAGTTAACGCTAATTCCTATGTTTTTTATCATCGGAATATGGGGTGGAAAAGAACGAGAGTATGCAGCATTTAAGTTCTTAATTTACACGGGGCTTGGAAGTGCGTTAATGTTAATTGCCTTTTTTGCGATGTTCTATCAAGGAGCGATGGCATCAGGTCAACCAACATTAAACTTCCTTGCGTTAGCAGAAATTTACGGGAACCCGGCATATGCTGGCATGATATCTAATGCATTCAAAGCAGGCTTGTTCTTAACATTATTTATCGCCTTTGCGGTAAAGTTACCAATCTTCCCGTTCCACACATGGTTACCGGATGCTCACGTTCAAGCGCCTACGGCTGCTAGTATGATCTTAGCAGGTGTGTTGTTAAAAATGGGTGCTTACGGATTACTTCGTGTTGGGTTTGGGATTTTACCGGATCAAGCTGCTAACTTTGCATATTTGATTGCCATTCTTGGTGTGGTAAATATCATTTATGGTGCATTACTTGCTTTGGTTCAAAAAGACCTGAAAAAGCTTGTTGCTTACTCAAGTATATCTCATATGGGGATTGTCTTGCTTGGTGCCGCATCATTTACGACTTCAGGTATGCAAGGCGCTATTTTCCAATTAGTATCACACGGATTTATTGCAGCGCTACTATTCTTTATGGTAGGTGCGATTTACGAACGAACACATACACGCATGATCGAAGAGTTAGGTGGACTTTCAAAAACAATTCCGATCCTAGCTGGATTTTTACTAGCGGCTGCGATGGCCTCGGTAGGACTTCCAGGGATGTCAGGATTTGTGAGTGAGTTTCTAGCGTTTATGGGTATCTTCTGGGCATCTCCTGATGTCATTCCAGCTGCAAAAACAATCGCTGTCATTGCTGCTCTTGGGATTATTCTTACCGCTGCCTATCTACTTTGGGCAATGCAAAGAACGACGTTTGGTCAATTACATCAATCTCATGCACACCTTGAAGATGCACGTCCGATCGAATATGTTCCAATGGTTTGCTTGCTAGGATTAATTATTTTAATCGGCGTTTATCCAGCGATTTTGGGTGATGTTATCAATACTACAGTGATCGACATAGTGTCGAAGATAGGGGGTTAAAGACAATGACAGCATTTAACGCAGACTGGTCTTTAATGACTCCGGAGATTGTCTTAGCAGTTTTAGCTTTAACCGTTTTTACGATTGACTTTACTACAGGAATTCGTGGTAAAAAGCCATTCATCGGAACGTTAAGTGTCATTTCACTTCTTGTCACGATTGTACTGGTAGTCATCTTTAATCAAACTCCAGGTACGATTGGTTCAACATTTGTCGTCGATCCTTTTGCGATGCTATTCAAAATCGTTATCTTACTTGGAGTAGCGTTAGTAATTGTGAATTCGATGTCTTACCTGGATAAACATGATGACATGTATCAAGGCGAATTTTATTCACTATTATTGTTCGCAGCATTAGGTGCGATGCTAATGGTATCTTCTGCAGATTTAATTACGTTGTTTATCGGATTAGAGATCCTAAGTATTTCTTCTTACTGCTTAGCTGGTTTCCGAAAACATCAAGCTAAATCAACAGAAGCTGCGCTGAAGTATGTAATACTTGGCGGAACAGCATCAGCGTTTATTCTTTACGGAATGTCATTTATGTATGGCTTAACTGGTTCGACGAGCCTACTAGAAATTGGAGCGGCTATGCCAACTCTTTACGCTCAGTATCCGTTCTTAATTATGATGTCACTATTCTTTATGGTAGCAGGCTTAGGGTTTAAAATATCAATTGTTCCATTCCATATGTGGGCTCCAGATGTTTACGAAGGAGCACCAACACCGATTACAGGGTTTTTAACAGCTGTTTCAAAAGTAGCGGGATTTGCGATCATGATCCGTATTTTAGCAGTTGGATTTGGTGGAATTTACGATCAGTGGTATTTCGTAATCGCAGTCATTGCAGCTCTAACAATGATTGTAGGTAATACAGTTGCCCTAGTCCAAACCAACATTAAACGCCTAATGGCTTACTCGGGAATTGCGCAAGCTGGATATCTTTTAGTGCCTCTAGCTGCATTGTTAAATATTCATATTTCTCTAAGTATGATTGTGTACTATGCATTTGCGTATGTATTTATGACGTTAGGAGCGTTTGCGATCATATCATATGTGACTGAAAAAGAGAATGATGAAGAAATCTCAAGCTTTGCAGGTCTATATCGAAGATCACCGTTTCTTGCGCATTCAATGACTGTGTTTTTAGTGTCAATGGCGGGACTACCGATTACTGCAGGGTTTGTTGGGAAGGTCTACATTTTCTTAGGGGTAATGACGAGTCAGATGGTTTGGCTTGCGGTTATTATGATCGTAACAAGTACAATCTCATTCTTCTATTACTTCGGGATCATCAAACAAATGTACATGAGGGCACCTAAAGAAGAAGATAGCATGCTAAAAGCACCGACAAGCATTTCGCTTATCGTGACGATTTCTCTTATCGGTACTTTTGGGCTAGCTCTATTCGCCAACATGCTAACCAATTATATGAACGGCTTAAATTGGATCATCCTTTAGTATTACCAAATTATACATGGTTAAACCTACCAGAATAAATATTTTGGTAGGTTTTTTCTTATGAAAATTAAACAATGTCGAACTTTCGAAAAAAATCTCGAAATAAATCTTATTTTGTAGTTTATCCTCCATTTTTCACATAGCTTTTTTCCCTGAAATTCGTTATCATATAAATTGTGACCATGTTTAGGAAAATATGGTTTCAACAATCGATTGCACGGGAAATAAAAGAGAAATAAAGGAAATTTGAATATGAAATTTGAATTGAACTTGAACATCCTAGATAAACTCACACAATTCATAATTCATAATTCAAAATTCACAATTTCTCTCAAGGAGTTATACATATGTATGAGCCATTTGGTCAACAAGCACTTGTACACCTTTTTGTTAACTTAATGTTTTTGGTTGTTATTTGGTGGGCGTTACAAGCATTTCGCTTTGACGTGCTTGTAAAGAACCCGAAAAGTCCTCAGGGAATTGTCTTAACAATTGTCACTACGATTGCGTTAACTCATTTAGTAAGTAGCTTTTTCTTAGATTATCTGAACTACTCAAAAATGCTTCGATTCCTATTTTAACTTTTTAACTAAGCAAAGTTTGCAGTAATCGGCTGATTATGTCGACTTTTAACTACAACTTCCATGTATTTATCCTCTCTATTTGGCAAAAATGCTAGTAAGTAGAGTTCGACGAAACGAACGTTAAGGAGAGAGAGAACATGGGGAATATACAGAGAAAAGATATTATGCAATATGTAGTATACTGCATAGCTTTATTAGGTCTTTATTTTGGTATAAGTTGGAGTGGAGAAGCAACTGATCATAAGTCGACGGGCGAGCTTGCAAAGATTATAGAAGTTATGGACAAACATGAGATTGAATTAACAGATTGGACGCTTTATACAAGGGAGCATTTAAATAGTTGGAAAACTGAAGGTGAGTATGAAGAAGAATTCCGGTTACTCAAAGAGAACACTCCAGAGTTTACATGGGAACCACTTGCAAATGATGAGCTACGAGGCCAAAAAAAGGCAGTAGCTACACGTACTTACCACGACACTCGTGTCACAGAAACACTTACCTACATTGTTTACCCTCACAACGAACAACTACATTCATATCTTATATATAACGTTCATGGCGAGAAGAAAGTAACAGAAGATCAATGGCAAACGCTAGACTGGATTATACAAAATAGGCTTGAAGACTTATTTCAGAACAATACCAAAATTTTCACTTGTGTATCAGGAAACAGCAGTGATAAACTAAATTTTGGTTTTAAAAAACAGGCGGATGCGTTGTTAGCTGATTTTTCGGCACAAACAATTGAATCGTTAAAAGAGGAAACGTTCATTTCCATCTCTGCATACACTAACATATGGAACAATTCTTTAACAACGAATAATCAAAACATGAATTTACAAGTTGCAATTCGAGCAACACAAGGATTGGGCGGTAAAACAACCGTTACAATTGGAACGCCGATAATTACGACTGAATATTAATATATTAGAAACTGGACGTCGGAGGGGAATACGTTGGAAAAAATTATTGTCCGAGGAGGTAACCGATTAACTGGCAAAGTAAAAGTAGAAGGCGCTAAAAACGCCGTTTTACCAGTGATCGCTGCATCTATTCTAGGAAGTGAAGGCAAGAGCCATATTTATGATGTACCAGCACTTGCTGATGTATACACGATAAATGAAGTACTGAGAAATTTAAACATTGATGTGATATATGAGAACGGAGCTATTGAGGTTGATGCCCAAAAGGCATTGAAAACAGAAGCCCCATTTGAATATGTACGCAAAATGCGTGCGTCCTTCTTAGTTATGGGACCACTACTTGCCCGAGTTGGTCATGCAAGAATCGCTTTACCTGGAGGTTGTGCGATTGGCTCAAGACCAATTGACCAGCACTTAAAAGGTTTTGAAGCAATGGGAGCTGTTGTTGAGATAGGTAACGGCTTTATTGACGCCAAAGTTAGCGGGCGCCTAAAAGGAGCAAAAATTTATTTAGACTTCCCTAGTGTTGGAGCAACTGAAAACATTATGATGGCAGCTGCTCTTGCAAATGGAACAACAATCATTGAAAATGCTGCTGAAGAACCTGAAATCGTCTGCTTAGCTACCTATTTAAATTCAATGGGAGCAAAAGTACGTGGCGCAGGTACTGGTACAATTCGTATCGAAGGTGTTGAAAAATTGGTTGGTGCGAGCCATACAATTATTCCAGACCGAATTGAAGCAGGGACATTTATGGTAGCAGCCGCAATTACAGGTGGAAATGTGCTTGTAGAGGGTGCTTTATCAGAGCACTTACGACCTCTTATTGCCAAAATGGAGGAAATGGGTGTCACAATTATTGATGAAGAAAATGGGATCCGTGTCATTGGTCCAGAAAAACTGAAGCCAATCGATATTAAAACGATGCCACATCCAGGCTTCCCAACGGATATGCAATCACAGATGATGTCTCTGTTACTTAGAGCAGAAGGCACAAGTGTAATTACAGAAACTGTGTTTGAAAATCGTTTCATGCACGTTGAAGAATTCCGTCGCATGAATGGAAATATTAAAATTGAAGGCAGAACAGCCATTATTTCTGGCCCAGCAACATTACAAGGAGCAGAAGTTGCCGCAACAGATCTTCGTGCTGGAGCAGCTCTTGTTATCGCAGGACTTGTTGCTGAAGGTTACACGAGAGTGATTGAATTAAAACACATTGATCGTGGATACGTTGATTTTGCTGGAAAATTAAAAGCATTAGGTGCAAATGTTGAACGCGTATACGAGGTTGATCAGTCAAAACTTGAAAACCTTGATGCACCAGCACCACTAAAAGTTAATCCAAACTTAGCATAACGTATCATAGGGACTTACATCGATAAAGGTGTAAGTCCTTTTTACATTCAAAAAAGCAACAGTAAATTTACTGTTACTTTAATTTATTGTTTAAGCGCTTTCATTAGTACTACAAAAGTACTTTCTTTTTGTCTAAATCTTGCTTCATCACAAGTAACTTATAAACAACAGTTTCTGCAATTGTTTTCGGATCTTCTCTGACGACTTTGCAGCGTATTTTTTGATTTTTTAATTGATGATATTGTTGATAAATCTTATCACGATCTGTGTCTTGGCTACCGTGCATGACAACTTCCCACTTATCTGTGATGAAGATGGTGAAAACAACTAGAGCTACAACCGGTCCAATGAGGAATGAAAGAGTCATCCAAAAGCCCCCTATTAATGTAATTACTTACATTATAGCAAATGTTCATAAATTTGTTAAGAATTATTCACAAATTTGTTGAAAAGTATAGTTGACTTTCCTTAGAAAGTTATTGACAAATAGAAAAAGTCACTTCGGAGGAAGTGACTTTCACTAATAAGATTTTATGCAATTGAGAGCCCTTGCTCAAGTTCAGTCCAATCTTTTTCAGCAAGAACATTTTTTGCTAACTCACAAACACCACGGAATGCTTCAGGTGGTGCAAATTTCTGCATTTGGCTCAGCATGCCAACACGCTCATAAACGTTCATCGCTGGTAACATATAAGAAAGGTATACGGCCATTTCTTCTGGAGGAATAGAAGAACGAAGCTTAACAGAAACTTCATCTAATTCCTCATCGGTCATATGCTGCCACAATACTTCCATAACTTCTACTTCTTCTGTTTGTAAGTGATTAAGATATTGTGCAAAAAAGCGATTATAATTTTTTGACCAGTTATTCCAGGCAACTTGACGCTCTTCTTTTGATAGTTGAGGTAAAATGGCAATTGCATCATCTAAACCAACAAGAATTTCCTCGGTACTAGTATGTTCTTCTTCTAATCTTTCAGATAGCGCAGGTGCTAGCTTGTCAACTATTGGTTGAACGAAACTATCCTCGTGTTCAGCGTGACTATGTAACACTCGTGAAAGAGTTTGGAAGACTCTTGTAAACTCAGCTAAAGAAACATCATCCTCAACATTCAATGAACTAGCAGCAGACGAAATGTTACCTAACTCATACCTAAGTCCTTTATGTACAGCAGTAAATAATTCATATCGTAATTCCGTAATTATCCTACTTAGTAAATTAGTGTAAATTATTCAATAATCATAACATGTTTTGGAGGTGGTTTAAATAACTTTTGGATACTTTTTACTATGAATATAGTACTAAAATACAAAGCCGTAACCCTTAATCATTAAAACTTAACTCAACTCATATGATTGAGAAAAAGGACAATTATTGGGGGAGTTTCTAAGATGAAAACAGTAGAACATAGTGTTGTCATTAATAAACCAGTTGATGAAGTGTTTTCTTTTATTGAAGATTTGCAAAGACGGCCAGAGTGGGAACCCGGTGTGGTTGGGGTTGCGGTTTTAAAAGGTTGTTACAATCAACCGGGCGCGGTGATTGAAGTTACAAATCAAGTGTTAGGTAAGAAAATGGTCGCTGAGGCGGAAGTCATTGAATACATCGAAAATGAGAGAGTCATCTGTCGAGCAGAAAAACCATTTTATCATGAGATCGCCAATATATATGAGGATATGGACGGTAAAACAAAGTTTACACGTAGAGCGACGGCCCAATTCGAGAAAGGCGCAGCAAAACTCGCCTCCACTTTAATCATGAACAAACTAGAAAAGACGTTTAAGAAAACCGTGGAAAATGCGAAAGAAGTGATAGAAAGAGAGTGAATTGGTTTGTATTGAGGGTGTCAGGCACCTAAAATGGACAAAATTACTCGAAATGTACGTTTGGAATGGAAAAAGTAATTAGAATAGGTTGGTCCAGAATGAATTCTCTGGGCTTTTTTATTGTAGGCGGACTGAGAGGCTCTTATTTTGCCGAAAACTTTACATTTTCGGTTTTCGCGGTCACAGAAGACCTTATTTGACTAAAATCAGGCTAAAACCGCATAAAAATTAAGAAATAAGAGCCGGTGAGACCGCAAAACTTAAAAATGAGCACTTTTTTCAAAAATAAGGTCTTCTCAGTCCACTCCACCAGAACTTGTCTATCAAAATATACTAGGTTTGTCCTAAACATCCTGAATTTTTTCCTCAAACTTGGTCTAAGCCCTATCATTTTTGCATACAATGCTAGAGAGTAAAATGAAAGAGACCGTCTACTAATCACAGCACAAAATCAAAGTATGGAGGCGTATGTAATGCGACAATTAATTATTTTTGGCACGATTCTCTGCAGTATTATCCTTATTATTCCCACAATGCTAGTTCTAGCATTTCAAGGGGAAGACACTCCTGACAAATCTATGAAACCTACTGTAGTACAAACTTCCAACACAAGTTCTACTAATGTAACCATTCTACCAGCCGAAAATATTAGTGTACCTGTCTTCCGTACAAAAACGCAGGTTCTTGAAGAAGTTGACTTTGAAGAATACATTATTGGAGTTGTCGCTTCGGAAATGCCAGCAGAATTTTCTTTAGAGGCCTTAAAGGCGCAAGCATTGACGGCAAGAACCTTCATTATTAAACATATGCTAAACCCTGGAGATATTACTTTACCTGAGGGCGCAGTTGTCACTGATACGGTTATGCATCAAGTATTTCGAAACGATGCTGAACTTCGAGAGTTTTGGGGCAAGGATTATGCCTGGGCAAAAGCAAAGGTAACAGAAGCAGTTCAAGCCACACGTGGTCAAGTCATTACGTATGAAGGAAGTCCAATTACAGCTTCTTTCTTCTCAACAAGTAATGGCTATACAGAGAATTCTGAGGACTATTGGGCCAATGAGTTCCCTTACTTACGAAGCGTAGAGAGCCCGTGGGATAGTGAATCTCCTAGATACACAAAAGAAACAGTTGTTAGCTCGCAAGAATTTTTCCAAAAGCTTGGTGTGAAACTTCCGGGCGACGGTACAGTTGGAAAAATTACTTCTCGAACAGATAGTGGTAGAGTAGCGTCTGTTGAGATTAATGGAAAAACATTTACTGGTCGAGAAATACGAGAGAAGCTAGATTTAGACTCTAGCGATTTTCAATGGAAGAGAAATGGAAACAACGTAGTAATTCAAACAAAAGGCTGGGGCCATGGTGTCGGAATGAGCCAATGGGGCGCAGAAGGTATGGCAAAAGAAGGCAGAACATACCGAGATATTATTAACCACTATTACCAGGATGTTCAAATTAGCTCAATTGAACCGTTTATCGCAAATCTAACAGCTTCAAGCAGTGTCCAATAGGATGCTGCTTTTTTGAATTCTACCTTTTCAATACATCCTAAATATGTAAAAATAAAAAGGTGACTTTATATCAGAAAAATCATTTAGGGAGTAGAAACTTAATTATGATGAAAAAAATAACAGCATTCTCTTTCGTTTTAGCATTTTTAGGGGTAGGAATATATTTTTTATCCAACTATTACCTTGACGCAAAAAGACAAGCATTAATTGAAAACTATCAACCACCAGAAGAGCAACCAATGTTGGATACTGAATATGATGTCATAGTCATTGGAGGAGAACCTGAAGGAGTAGCTGCAGCAGTTTCCGCAGCGAGAAATGGTTCAAAGACATTGTTGGTTGAAAAAAGAGAAAACCTAGGTGGATTAATGACATTCGGAATGCTGAACTATATTGATATTGTTCATGGAGTTAACAATAAAAGTGCAGTAGGTGGTATTTATAACGAATGGCATAAATTAGTTGGGAGAGGTACATCCTTTGATATTGAACTTGGGAAAGCAGCATTTCTAAAATTAGTTAAAGATGAACCTAACTTAACATTGGTATTAAATACAGAGTTTGATGATGTTATAAAAGAAGATTATTCACAACATGTAATTGGTGTCAATCTTGTAAACGAAAATGGTCACTCACTTGTTTATGGCAAACGTTTCATTGATGCGACTCAAGATGCTGACTTCGCAGTAATGGCAGGAGCACCTCACTTTATTGGTGGCGAAGATATTAATATGAAGGATCGCTTAATGGCGGTTACAATTATGCTTCACCTTAAGAATGTTGATTGGAATGGTGTGCGTAAAGCAGCGAGAGACCAAAAGTTTGGATACGGAGAGGTGACCAGGTTAAATGCTTGGGGCTTTAACGACCTTCATTTTATGTACGAGCCTAAAGAGGAAAACACAAGGTTACGAGGTCTAAACATTGTCCGTGTACCTAAGAAAGAAGAAATTTTTATTAATGCCCTACAAATCTTTGGTGTTAACGGGTTAGATGAACAGGAAAAGCAAGCTGCTCTTGAAAAAGGAATTCGAGAAACAAATCATATCGTAGATTACTTGCGTAAAGAATTTCCAGGTTTTGAAAACGCAGAAGTTGCTAGTTATCCTTCAGAGTTATATGTACGTGAAACACGACATCTTTTAGCAGAATATTATTTGCCAATGTCTGATGTTTGGAAAAATGCGGATCACTGGGATAGCATTGGTTTTGGTGGCTATCCAGTAGATGTACAAGCAACGTCGATTGGTGATTATGGATACATTATGTCTAATCCTGTGCAATATGCCATACCGTTTCGATCGTTAGTGCCTTTAGAGATTGAAAATGTTCTCGTTGTTAGTCGGTCAGCAGGGTATTCATCCATTGCAGCTGGTAGTGCGAGGATTATTCCTACAGGAATGGCAGCTGGTGAGGCTGGAGGCGTAGCAGCGAGAGTTTCCATTGATCATGACCTAACATTTAGGCAGCTTTCTCAGAGTGTTGATTTAATTATGCAAGTACGCGAAACTCTATCAGCTCAGGATGCAAAAGTTGATTATTTCAGTGTTAATTATCCTTATGAAGGTGAATGGTTTGACGAATCTATCCAATTTCTAATAGATTACGGCTTAGTTTCAGGTGGTTATGAAAATGAACTGTTTGTAAACGATCATATGAACTTAATTGCTTTTTCAAACATCATTAGCAATGGATTACTTCGAATAGATGACATTCTATACCAAGAGTATTGGGATAAAATTAAGCGAGTATATTCAATTGAAGGCGCTGGTAATCATAATGTTGATCGAGATACTTTGGCAGCATACTTAGTTTCATCATTCAGCGACGAACCTGTTGATTATGACAACTGGGATACTGCTTTTCAATTAAACCTTATTGATCACTATATATATGATTTGATCCCTGAGAACCGAGAATTAATCCGTGCTGAGGTATTTTATATAGCAGAAAAATTACTAAAACATTTATCAAAATAAATTTTTAAAATCTATGAATAATTTCAGCGATCTTGTCGAAAAATAATTTGTTAAAATTTATTTGTAATTGTGTATATAATTCTCGCAATTTGATCAGACTGATTGCTGAGGTGATGATCAAATGAGAGAAGAAAATCAATCTTCTAAATTAGCAAAAATGAAGGCAAGCCTTCAAAAACAAATGAAAAAACGTTGGGTATTACCTGCAGTGTATCTTGGTTTAGCAGCGGTAGTATTAAGCGCAGTAATCTGGCTTCAAGGATCTGAAGAACAAATCGTACAAGAAGATCCAAATATGGAGCAAGGACAAACTGATACTAATCCTGGTGTAAACTATGAAGAAGCACTACCGGTAACAGCAGTCAATGAAGTATTCAAGAAGCCATTCTTAAATGAAGCAGAAGTGAACGTAATTGGTTACTTCTTCGACTTCAACGCAACTGAAGAACAACAGCAAGCTGCTCTCGTATTTTACGATAATACTTACTACCAAAACAAAGGTATGGACTTCGCATTAGAGAGTGGAGAAACATTTGATGTTGTTGCAGCATTAAGTGGTACTGTAGTTAAAGTAGAAAAAGACGCTTTATTTGGTAACCTAGTTCATATCGAACATGACAACCATGTTGTTACAGTGTACCAAAGCTTAGAAGGTGTAAAGGTTGAAGAAGGCCAAGCTGTAAAACAAGGCGAGGTTATCGCACAAGCTGGTAGAAACCTTTACAACCAAGATGCAGGAATTCACGTTCACTTCGAAGTACGTCATGATGGCGTTCCAGTAAACCCAGCAACACTATTCGATCAACCAGCAACAGCACTTCCAAATGCTGCTGAAGGCGATGTAGCTGAAGAAGCTGACGATGAAGAAGTAGAAGAACCAAGCGAAGAAGAGCTTGAAGAACAAGATTAATTTGAAAAATAGTCTCTAGCAATCGTGCTGGGGGCTATTTTTTTGTAGTATGAAACAAAAACTACGGTTACTTCAACCTAAATAATTGTTTACAGTCCAACTCGGTAGGTTCCAATCCAAACTATTGGTGGCCGCGGCGAGCAATTTTTGTTAAAGGATCAAGATCATTTTTTTAGTGCATGAGGCTAACTTCCAACAGCTCGGTAGCGAGATAGTCAAGCAAGTGACTTAGCAGGCTACGAGCATTGTAAAGGGTTGATGGCCAGTGAAGAGGGCTAGTAAGGTTTCGTCTCATACTGGAATGATCGGCTCCGGCGTTGGAGTGTTTCTTCAACAAGCGAGCACGTCCTCCTAAGGAATAACTTTTCTCGTTGGTGACCCATATCTTCATAACCGCTTTCTTTCTACTACAAAAGAGCAAAGTGATAGAGCTCGAATTTTTTTGGGCAGGGTTGAGAAGGAACACCGCGGACCATCGCTAGATCATCCAATTCGCGCTTAGTTCCGTTGGAAATAGCTTCGATCGAATAAAAAAAGAAGTGCTGTTTCCATTCCATCATTGCTTGCAGCTGCTGGCGATAAAAGATGGTATTTTTGAAGGAACACCGTTGCAGAGAATTACGGAGCTGGCAAAGCTTAATGCAATCAACGAAGACTTTGCCGGAGAACTAATGTACGCTTATAGTATTCTTTTATAAATTCGAGTAACGCAAGGTTGGACTCGTTTTAAACAGGGCATTGAGAGTAGCTCAGTTGTGAAATTTACTCACTTAAAGTCGCGGGAGAAAGAAGAACTAATTCAGGCATTGAAGATAGTTTCTGCGTTGCAAAATCAAGTGCTAGCTTCGTTTTGATTGTAATGTAAAAAGGCGCATAACGTTATGCGCCTTCTTCTATTCTTTTCGCATGAACAATTAACCGGTGTGTTGGATTGGTCAT
Source organism: Anaerobacillus alkaliphilus (assembly GCF_004116265.1). Taxonomy (NCBI): domain Bacteria; kingdom Bacillati; phylum Bacillota; class Bacilli; order Caryophanales; family Bacillaceae; genus Anaerobacillus; species Anaerobacillus alkaliphilus. The sequence goes on from NZ_QOUX01000020.1 coordinate 20,396, forward strand.
GGGGTGGCAGGTGATTAACGTAATGATATCATGTCCAGTGTCTTCTAATACTGAAATATCGCTGGGTAAAACAAGCTTGATATCTTGAACAATATAGTTTGTCATTTCTTGGTTAGTATAGATAGCAATCTGATCACCCGTAGTCAACTCATCTAACCGATTGAACAGCTTTCCAAATGCATGACTTCGGTGTGCGGCAACCGCTGTGTTTCCAGTTCCCCCTAATGGCGCAGTGCCTTCTAAAAATCCGGCTCCAAATTTTAAATTTGCCTCTGTAGCACCGTACAATATTGGTAACAACAAGTCAATCTTTCCAATCTCAATCATGCCTATAACACTACTACCAATAATCTCAGGATTTACCTCTTCTTCGACTTCAGGCATATCCTCATCGTATTTAATTTCTAACAAACGGTTTACTTCAGAGAAACTAGCTACTGCCGCATTGCTACTTCTAAACTCTTTAATGAGTTTATTTTTCTGATAGTAACTATATTGATCAGCGATCTTTGGATAAAAAATTGTTATGATGCCGACCGATATTAGGAAAATTGCCATAAACTTCTTCATTGCTTAACACCCCTTCAAAAGAATGAAGGGTGACTAACATGGTGCCTGGCACCACACTAGTCACCCTCATGTGTTACTTAACTCTTTGTCTTCTAAATAGACCTATTCCGAACAGCGTAATAATAGCACCAATTATATAGTAATATATTGGGTTGGTTTCCCCGGTTTGAGGTAATGTTGATCCATAATCACTTGTTGGAAGATCTGGTTTCTCATACTCTTCCTCTTCCTCCGGAAATTCTGGTGATACTTCGGTCGGAGGATCTACCGAATCTTCACCAGGTGGTTCTTTGATTGGTGGCTCTTCAACGGGTGGTTCTTCAATAGGAGGCTCCACTATCGGTGGTTCTTCAACTGGAGGTTCCTCTATTGGCGGTTCTTCAACCGGTGGTTCCTCAGGTGGAGGTTGAGTGGTAGCCTCTGCTGTTAAGATGATATCAAACGCACAAGATAGCCCTTGATAATCATTGCCGTAATGGAATGGAAATTCTACATTGAAAAAAAGTTCTTCTGAACTCCCGCTACTAAGATACCGAGAAGTGGTATACCCTAACAAACCTTCTAAACTACCACTGTACCATTCTGTACCATTTTGGTCTGTGACGGTTATTAGCAATGCTCGAAAAAATTTCTCGGAACCTTCCTTCTGTTTTACAGATAACCTATAGGAAAAATTTCTCCGACCATCATTTGCAACCGCTAAAGTTGCAGTAGACCAATCTCCAGGTTTAAAGTTTCCGACATTGTATAAAACCTTTTGTGGTCTAGTAGAAATCTTTACTTCCCATGTGTCTCCTTGAACTTCTTTAGTACCCAAAATAAAAAATAGACCTAGGGTTAGTGCAAAAGTACAAGTTACTGAGAGAAGAAGAGTTAACACTAGCTTTCGCTTAAGCTTCATAGGCATTCTCCTAATCTACATATTTAATTAGTTGTGTCGTTTTATTAAGTTCGCAAGTTAGAAGTATTGACAACACTCCTCTCAGCCTTGAAACATATATAAACTGTATAGGTTCGTTGAAAACGGCGACAACGTAATGTTCTTTATAGAGAACTATCTATTCTTTGATTATAAAACGTTCTAATGAAAATATAAACGTAAACTTATCTCCAAAATACATCAAATATCGTGATTATTGGTCATATCTCCTCTTAACCTTATTATTAAAACACCAATTTTATTCTTATTAAAGAACGTAAATTGAAATTTAGCGACATTGCATAGCGGTTGAAACGGAATAGTCAAATGCTCAAGAAGAAAGACAAGCTAGTAGTAAGTGCTGGAGATTTGAGTGTGGTCACCTAAATTAGGGTTATATTTAGGCATTTGATAGAAAAAAGCTTCTAATTGATAGAATAACTGAAGTATTTGATAGAATAATTAATTCAAATGATAGAAAAAGCTCTTTAATTGATAGAAAAACTTTTATTTAATAGAAAAAAGCTTTTTAAAGGGTAACGGCAACTTAGTTAGGATGATTTAAAAATGATAATTAACTAAATTGTCACGGCCAAGTACAGGACTTTACCTTATAATTATTTAAAAAAGGAGTGATCAAATGACGAAAAACAAGCGAGAACAGTCGCCCTACCTTCAAGCCCTACAAGCTCTTAAGCTGCGAATACTTCCAGAGCATCCGAAACTACCATTAATTAACGAAAAATTACGTCGACAACTCTCAGGTTACCGAGGTGAGTGCGCAGTAGACTATCAATTAACCTACCTACCCGAAAAAGACTACATAATTCTCCGTGGAATTCGCCTTTATACTGGAGAACACTACTTCCAAATTGATACCCTATTAATTACACTGAAATTCCTGCTTATTATAGAAGCAAAAAGTCATGCTGGAGAAGTTACGATTGATGAAAAAAACCATCAAATGGTCCAAGAGATCGATGGGACGAGGAAGGTTTACTAGGATCCTTTAATCCAAATATATTTTCATGAACATAACCTCAGAAAATGGTTAAATCAACAAGGCTACGCTCAAATTCCAATTCTCGCGTTAGTTGTTTTTACAAATCCCAACACCATCCTTCACACTATTTCTAACAAAGTTCTACGAAATGAATTTCTCACCATCAAAATAAACCTACTTGAAAAAACTCATCCCGAAACTAACATAACCAATAAAGAAATAAAAAAGTTAGCAAAACAAATCCAAAAACAACATCAACCGCTCCTGCCGAATCTCCTACAGGAATTTGACATTAAGGAAGAAGAACTATTAACCGGTGTTCATTGTCCGAGTTGTAACTATCTTCCGATGGCTAGAGTACATGGCACCTGGAAATGCCCCAAATGCCAAACCAAGGCCCCAGAAGCCCACCTTACCGCGATTTCTCATTATTCTTTATTAATTAGCCCTACTTTTACAAACAAACAAATTGGAAATTTTCTAAAAGTCACAAACTCACTCCAAATGAACCGCCTCCTTCAACCTCCTAAAATCGCTCGAATTGGTACCACAAAAGCAAGAATTTACAAAATTCTAAATTAAAGACCTCGTCCTATTACCTTTTTATGCATATATACCCGTCTACCTTAATAAAATGTTACAAATCAAAAGTTATCAAACGAAGGGCCTAAGAAAACTGGACGGGGGCGTATTGAAATGAGAAGTCATCTTTACATATAAGGGATGAATTTTTATAACGGGACAGCTTCAGTCTAGCTCGCGGGACCCTCATTGAATTAGGAGGCGAGAGGTGTGCACGATTACATCAAAGAACGAACAATCAAGATTGGCAGGTACATCGTCGAGACAAGGAAAACCGTCCGAACAATTGCAAAAGAGTTTGGCGTTTCCAAAAGCACAGTTCACAAGGATCTAACAGAGCGATTGCCTGAAATCAACGCAGAGCTGGCAAATGAAGTGAAGGAAATTTTGGAGTACCACAAGTCGATCCGTCATTTACGTGGTGGAGAGGCGACGAAGGTTAAGTATCAGAAAACGGAACCAGTACAAAAGAAGTTAGCTGAAACACAATCTTAATCTGAAAAAATTTTCCCTGCAGTGACAATATATGATAAAATATTACATTAGATATAAACTATTTAGTGATAGATGAATCGGCTACCAAAAGCAGGGAGGAAAAATCATGTTTGGCAGGGACATTGGAATTGATTTAGGAACGGCAAATGTACTCGTTCACGTAAAAGGAAGAGGCATTGTGCTAAATGAACCTTCAGTTGTTGCAATAGATACACATACGAATAAAGTACTTGCAGTAGGAGATGAGGCGTTCCGAATGGTGGGACGTACTCCAGGAAATATTGTTGCGCTTCGTCCGATGAAAGACGGCGTAATTGCAAACTTTGACTTAACAGAATCAATGCTTAAACATTTCTTAGACAAAGTTAATGTACGAGGATTTTTGGCGAAGCCTAGAATTCTAATTTGCTGCCCAACAAACATTACCTCAGTTGAGCAAAAAGCAATTCGTGAAGCTGCAGAAAAAAGTGGCGGAAAAAACGTGTATTTGGAAGAAGAACCAAAAGTTGCGGCAATTGGAGCAGGCATGGATATTTACCAACCAAGCGGTAACATGGTCGTAGACATAGGCGGTGGGACAACAGATGTTGCTGTATTATCAATGGGCGATATTGTCACCGCCTCTTCAATTAAAGTCGCAGGGGACAGGTTTGATCAAGAAATACTCCACTATATAAAGAAGCAATATAAGTTGTTGATCGGTGAACGTACGGCTGAAATGATTAAAATGCAAGTGGCAACTGTTTTTAAAGGTAGTCGTACGGAAGAAATTGACATCCGTGGACGTGATTTAGTCAGTGGACTTCCACGTACCATTACCGTATACTCAGATGAGATACATAAAGCACTTGAAGAGCCGGTTTCACACATTGTACAAGCCTCCAAAAGTGTCTTAGAGCAAACTCCACCTGAACTTTCTGCTGATATCATTGATCGCGGTGTAATTCTTACAGGTGGTGGCGCATTATTACATGGACTTGACCTTCTCCTTGCTGAAGAATTAAAAGTTCCAGTACTGATTGCCGATGAGCCGATGCAATGTGTCGCTAAAGGAACGGGTATTTTACTTGAAAACTTGGACAAGGTGTCGAAGCGAAAATATAAATTCTAAATTTTACAATTGAAAATATAAGTCCTATAAACCGATATATAAAGAAACAAACCATAGGGGTGAAATAAAATGATCCGTGGATTTTATACGTCTGCTGCCGGAATGATCTCACAGCAACGACGCCAGGAAATGATAACAAACAACTTAGCGAACGTGAATACACCAGGCTATCGTGCTGATGATGCGTCATTACGCGCGTTCCCAAACATGCTAATTAAAGCGATGGGAGTCGACAATCGCCCCTTAGGGAAGTCTCACACGGTCGGTGAATTAAGTACAGGAGTGTACCTTCAAGAACGCACGATGAATTTTCGCCAAGGAGATATTCATGAGACCGGAAACAGTACAGACATCGCCTTACTTCAAGGTGTCGTACCTATGAATGAAGAAACAGGTCGTCCTGGTTCATTATTTTTTACTGTTGAAAATCAAAATGGTGAAGTACGTTACACAAGGAACGGAAATTTTACAATAGATGGACAAGGTTTCCTTACGACAAGTGAGGGTCATTATGTCCTTGATAATAACGGAACAAGAATTAATGTTGGTAGTGAGGATTTTCAGATGTCTAGAGAAGGCTTACTATCTACAGGTGCTCAGATCAACGTAGCATTTGTTCAAGATCCGAACCAATTAGTAAAAGAAGGAAACGGACTCCTTCGTTACGCGGGTGGACAAGCTGTCGTATCAGCAATCGGTAATCCGAATATGACATTCCAATTGCAACAAGGCTTTGTTGAGCGTTCAAATGTTGACTCTGCGCAGGCAATGACAGATATGATGACAGCGTTCCGTGCCTTTGAAGCAAACCAAAAAATACTTCAAGCATATGACCAAAGCCTAGAAAAAGCAGTAAACCAGATTGGAAGGCTAGGATAAAAGATAATTAGGAATTATCAATTATGAATTGTCAATTGGGTTGAGGGCTTTGCTTCGAAGTTTCACTTTCAATAATTCATAATTCTTAATTGACAATTGACAATTATAAAGAGGTGCTTTCATGAATCGATCGATGATTACGGCAACAGTGACGATGGGCCAATTGCAAAAACAGTTAGATACAATATCTAATAATGTAGCAAACGTAAATACTACTGGTTTCAAACGTCGTGATGTTCAATTTCAAGACTTGCTATTTCAACAACTGAATAATCAACCTGTGGCAAGACAAGAAGTTGGTCGTAATACACCCCTTGGATTACGTATGGGCACGGGAGCGCGGGTTTCGCAAACAGCCTTAAGAATGGAACAAGGTGCCATTATGCAAACTGGACGCACACTTGATCTTGCCTTAGGTGATAAAAACTTACTTTTTGAAGTAGTTAGTACGGATGGAGCACGCCAGTTTACGAGAGATGGTGCCTTTTACTTTACACCTAATCCTAACAATGAAAATGAAGTTTATTTAGTAACTTCAGACGGACGATACGTAATGTCTGAAACTGGACAAGCTATCACAATTCCTGCAAGGCACGAGTCCTTACTAATTACCGAAACTGGCCGTATTCTTGTTACGACGAAAGGTGCTAATAACCAAGATGTTGAACAAGAGGTTGCAAGACTTCAAATTGTTCAAATAAATAAACCGCAATTGCTACAAAATATGGGTGACAATTATTTTGGTTTTCCTAATCTTGAGGCACTCGGTCTAAATTATCAAGATGTACTAGAAGGGGTTCCTGGTAGACTAATTCAGGGGGCACTTGAAGGCTCCAATGTTGACTTAGGAAAAGAAATGAGTGACCTCATTTTAGCGCAACGAGCATATCAATTTAACACACGTTCTATTTCTATCGCTGATCAAATGATGGGACTAGTAAATAATATTAGAGGGTAAGTTTTACTCTAGAATAAAAAGGTGTAGGTACATGACTAAAGACATTGAAAACCAATCGTCAAATAGAGAGCAAATCCGGAAAAAGAAGGAAGAAAGAAAAAAGCGTAATCGGCGTAAGCCAATTCGTATCTTCCCAATTTGGTTACGCATTGTGTTCGTGACAATAATTTTTGCTGCGAGTATCCTAGCTGGCGCCATGTTTGGTTATGGTGTTGTTGGTGATGGTGAACCGAAGGATGTCTTAGGAAAGGGTCCTTGGTTAAAAATTTATGATATCATCTATGGGGACGGAGATTAAGGCTGTGAGAACAATTTATGTTTTCGCAGCTTTTTTGTTTTGGAAAATTGTGATACAATCTAATTATTATCTGTTACTAATAGGAGGTACTAATTGTTATGTTAGATATCCAACAAATCAAAGAAATTATCCCGCATCGTTATCCATTTTTACTTGTAGATCGAATTCTTGAAGTAGAAGAAGGGAAACGAGCGGTTGGAATTAAAAATGTGACTGCTAATGAAGAGTTTTTTAACGGACATTTCCCGGAGTTTCCGGTGATGCCTGGTGTGCTCATTATTGAAGCGCTAGCTCAAGTTGGTGCAGTAGCTATGTTAATTAAGGAAGAGAACCGTGGACGCTTGGCTTTCTTTGCAGGTATTGATGGATGCCGCTTCAAGGGACAAGTTAAGCCTGGAGATCAGCTTCGCCTTGAAGTTGAAATGACACGTTTTAAGGGATCTATCGGTAAAGGCAAAGGAACTGCTTATGTAGATGGAAAATTAGTCGCAGAAGCTGAATTAATGTTTGCATTAGGTGAAAAACAATAGGAATCTTCAAAAAGACAGTGCTGAGGCCTGTCTTTTTATTTTTATTGTCTGGAAATAACGGTTTATTGTCTGGAAGTGCATCTTTGTTGTCCAAACTGAGCCACTTATTGTCCAAAACGAAAACTTTATTAGCGAAACTCAATATTTGAACTATTCCTCAAGCAAACTCACCAAGCCGAATACATTGAAAACTAAAAATATAGTCCAAACTGCAGGGGTTACGGTCGGAAATTAAAATTTACAGTCCAAACTGCACAATTTACAGTCCAAACACGACCATTTACAGTCCAAACGTCAAAATGCCTACTCGTAGTTACTGTTCAAGGTAAAAACACATATCCCAACAACTTCAACCAGCCAAAAAAAGATATCCAGAGTGGAATGCTTAACAAACTACCCCAGAACATACCTTTGAAAAATCTAAATAATAATCCATCCACTGATACCAACTCCTTAAAAATATTATTGGTATGCAAAAAAGTTTTATACCAAATTTTTCATGACAATATAACCTTTGTCCCATAACAAACCTTGTCGATTGTTGTAAAATAAGAGAATATTAGCAGGAAAGAGGAAGGTGCTAACATGAAGAGAAGCATCAAAAGAGGAATTATTACAACATCAATAGTAGCTGGGGGAGTTTTTGCAAGTGGAGGAGTGGCAGAGGCTGCGCTAGGTGACCAACAACTGTCACCTGGAATGCGACATCAAGATGTGAAAGAACTCCAAGATGTTTTAAGACAAAAGGGCTTCTTTACACACCATACGTCTACAGGTTTTTATGGAGAAGTAACCAAACAGGCAGTCGCTAAATTTCAACAAGCGAATCAGCTACCAAGAACAGGCGTTGCCAATCAACAAACACTATCCCTACTAGCACCTAAACAATCAATTCAAAACCAGCAGCAAGTAACACTTAAGGTAGGGTCCCGAGGACAAGCTGTCACTCAGTTACAATTAACTCTTAAACAAGCAGGCTTTTTTCAAGCTAATCCAACTGGCTACTTTGGACCAGTAACCGAAAAAGCTGTAAGAGAGTTCCAATTACGTAATGGGTTGAGATCTACCGGAGTTGTTGATACGGCAACCCATACAGCATTACTACGTAAAATGGATCAACCATCAAAAGCTGCAACTAACACTTCAAGAAGCCCTCAACAACCTGCACTTACAATTGGTTCTAGAGGGCAAGCTGTTACTGATCTACAACAATTGCTAGATCAAGCTAAATTTTTCTACTACCATACATATACAGGATATTACGGAGAAGTTACTGCAAAAGGAATCAGAGATTTTCAGAAAAAAGTACAATTACCGGTTACAGGTGTTGCCGATAGTCGCACTCTCGAAGCGCTTAGAGATTACGTAAAAAAAACTGAAGTCGTACCTCCCACAGAGCCAGTGATCCAGACGCAACCAATCATCCACCCCGAAGCTAGCTTTTTGTTAAGAGTTGGATCCACAGGTGATGCTGTTCGAGAATTACAAAATCAGCTGAAGGTAGTCGGTATGTATCTAGGAGATGTCACAGGGTTATTTGATCAGTTAACGGAAGAAGCAGTTAAGGTGTTTCAACAGCAGCACAAATTGATTGCTGATGGACTTGCAACGACTAGTACCATTCAGAAATTAGAAGAAGAAGCAACGAAGAAGTTATTACCGGTAATCACCTTACCATCAGAAGTAAGAGATAGCTTTCATATAATGAACGTTATCGCCGATGCATCTCATTTATTAGGGACTCCTTATCAATGGGGAGGAACAACTTCCTCTGGATTTGATTGCAGCGGATTTATTCAATATGTTTTTCAAAAAAATACAATTCAGCTCCCGAGAACTGTTGCACATATATGGGAAGTTGGGGCAAATGTAGATCAATTACAAGTGGGGGATCTAGTTTTCTTTGAAACTTATAAACCTGGCCCATCTCACGCTGGTATTTATATTGGTAATAACCAATTTATCCATAGTGGCTCTTCATCAGGTGTAACGATAAGTAGCCTTACTGCAAATTATTATAGTACAAGATATCTAGGTGCAAAGAGATATAACTAAGACCACGGTTTCCGTGGTCTTTTTTTATATTGGTCCTACCAATACTTTCCTTAAAATAAAGCCTTTCGTTCAGGTCAGTTTGCGAGACTTTTATGATAGACTATACTAGAGTTATTTCGACATTATTCGGGGGGTGCCAGGCACTATATGAGAAAGGTCTTTCTACTAACACTAGCAGTCATCATCGGTTTTGCTTCGACACTTGTACATACAGGCAAAGAAGTATATGAGGCTAGTTCATTATTTAAGGATGTTAATAGTTATGAAGTAAATCTACTAGCCCAGCAAAAAATAGTTCAAGGTTATACAGACCAAACATTCCGACCGAATAATCCAGTAACAAGAGCAGAAGCGGTAACGATGATTGGTAGAGCACTAGGGTTTGATGAAACAAAGAGAGAAACTACTTTTCCAGATGTTCCTCTAGAACATTTTGCCTCTGGACTTATTGCCGAAGGTGTTGAAAAAGGAATAGTTACCGGATACGGTGACGGTACATTTCGTCCTCGTACTGAAGTTACACGAGGTGAAATGGCTGTATTTATAAATCGAGCATTTGCTCTTGAAAAAACGAGAACAGCAACGTTTAGTGACATTCGTCCACAAATGTTTTCCTATCAGTCAATTATTAGATTAGCAGAGAGTGGAATTACAGTCGGGTATTCTGATGGTACTTTCCGTCCTGATCGTTCGATAACAAGGTTGGAGTTTGCACTTTTTCTTGCGCGGGCGATATATCCTGACTTACGCCCAAAGCCAAAGGCTCCTGAAGTAATTGCATTCGGTACGGTCATTAATGCACCAGAAGGGTTAAATGTAAGAACTGGGCCGGGAGCAACGCACCCCGCCCTTGAACAGAGACTTCCTAACGGAACAACAGTTAACATCTACTCAATACAAAATAACTGGGCCCATATGGAGGCATTAGGGGTCACAGGTTATGTTTCGCTTAACCATATTAAAGTAGATCATTTGTCTGCCACCGGTGCTCTTAGTGGGATTACCCTAGTCGTGGATCCTGGTCACGGTGGAAGAGATAGCGGGGCATCAGGGAATGGTTTAGTTGAAAAGGTGCTAGTTCTTGAAGTAAGTCTTCTCCTTCGAAATAAATTACAAGCGGCAGGAGCAAATGTCATTATGACACGATCGACTGATGTCTTCTTAGAATTAGCCGACCGAGCAAAAATTGCCAATGATGCTAAAGCAGATGCCTTTATTAGTATTCACGCGAATTCGTTTACAAACGGTAGCGTCCACGGAACAGAGACGTATTGGTTTGATAAGTTTAGTGGTGATGAAAGCAAAGAACTAGCGGAAACGATCCAAAAGCACCTAATCTCTAAACTACGTACAGTTGATCGGAAAGCCAAAAAAGGAAACTTCCATGTAATCCGAGAAACACAAATGCCAAGTGTTCTAGTTGAATTAGGTTTCCTAAGCAATAAAGCCGAAGCAGACTATATGAAAACAGCTGCCTTTAAAGAAGCGGCAGCAGAAGCGATATTATTAGGTGTTCTTGAGTTTTACGCAAAATAGTGATGAAAAAGAAGCAGCGTCCCCGCTGCTTCTTTTTATTTACTGTATTTTTCAATTTCCTTTAGCAAGTCGGCGCCTGTAAATTTACCGTCTGCATTAATTCGATTAAGTTCATAAGGACTATCACCTTTTTTTACAAGTCCTGGCTTCACTGTGTACATTAACTGATGGCCAAGTTCAGTGGCAACATCAATGACAGTCTCATTAAATGCACCAAAAGGATAAGTTAACGTGAATACTTCATTACCTAACTCAGCTTCAATGACCTCTTTGGCTAATCGTAAATCTTCCATAATTCTCTCGCGATACTGCTCATCAGTTTCTTCAACTCCATCGATAACCATTTTACCGACTAAAACAGGACGTTCTTTCCCGTTGATCGTTTCAATTGTGAAGTGGTGGTCAAACGTATGGTTTTGAATATCAATCCAGCCCGACGCAACCATTTCCCTTGCCTCATCCCAATCAAAGTGAGGAATATAGCCAGGGGTTGTACCACGACTATTGACGATGACATAAATGGTCGCGTGCATTTCTAGTTCTTCTAAAATGGGATAAGCGATTGTATAGTTGCTCATGTACCCATCGTCTATAGTAATAACTAATGGTTTATCAGGCATATCAACCTCAAGCCCATTTAAGTAGTCAGCCAACTGACGTTCAGTAATCGTTTCATAACCCGCTTCCTTCAAAGTAACTAACTGGTCCCGTAAACGCTCAGGATCAACAGTCACACTTGTTTCCTCACCTTCAGCAAAGTGATGGTACATGAGAACCGTAATATTTTTTTCCTCAGTTGAGGAGTTTGTCCAACCGCATCCTGTAACACTTATAAGGAAGAACGTAACGATAAGAACGCTTAAGAGTCTTTTCAAAAATACCATTCCTTTGCTCATACAATTTTTTACACTTAATCATTATAAATTTCTTTGTCAGGAACTTCAACCCGACAAGAGGATATTGGTAGTTTCAAAGCTAGCAAGCTTAATGTAAACTGGTATTATTCTAGTAAAATAGGAGGCAGGCAACAAATGAAATGGATAAAAGTAACACTCTTATTTTTATTATTGATCGGGAGTTTTCTTTCACCTATAAATAGTTTAGCAGATGAACGCTATCAAAGAGTTCTAATTATGTTTGAAGGTACCATTGATGAAGAATTGATAAAATCGAAGAACGGTCATGTTCTTGAAGAACTACCTTCAATAAATTCGGTAGTAGCAATGGTTCCTTTAGAACGGCTTCCATCACTTATGGTTCATTCGAAAATAAAATATTTAGAAGAAGATAAAGTGATCTCTGTTTCCTCACATTGGGTCGATTGGGGAACAGAGAAAATTGAAGCTTCAAACGCTTGGTCACAAAATTTAACCGGTAAAGGTGTTAGAGTTGCCGTCATGGATACGGGTATAGCACCACACACTGATTTAGACATAAAAAAAGGTGTATCATTTGTTTCCTATACGGACTCTTACGCAGATGATAATGGCCATGGTACTCATGTTGCTGGAGTCATCAGTGCGGGTAAAAACTTGCAAGGTTTAAAGGGGATTGCTCCTGAAACGGAATTATATGCCATTAAAGTTTTAGATCACGAGGGAAATGGTTATCATTCTGACGTTATCAAAGGAATTGAATGGGCAATAGCCGAGGAGATAGACATCATCAATTTAAGTGTCGGTGGATCAGAAGGTTCAGCTTTTCTAGAGGCAGCTCTCAAAAAAGCGTACGAGCAACATAATATCTTACTAGTTGCGGCAGCAGGGAATAATGGACACCCGTTAACAAGAGGAAATACCGTTGAATACCCTGCTAAGTACACTACAGTAATAGCGGTATCTGCAACAGATCGTTTTGACCAACGCCCAAGCTTTTCAGGTCATGGAACCGAAGTTGAATTGGCAGCACCAGGTGTCCGGATTCAAAGTACCTACTTAAACGGAGGTTACCAAACGTTAAATGGTACGTCTATGGCAGCACCACATGTCACAGGGATGCTAGCGCTTCTTAAACAAGCACAACCGTCAAAGACAAATGAGGAGTTAAGAAATCTCATTCGAACCTACACAGTCGATCTAGGCTCACCTGGTAGAGACTCGTTATTTGGTTACGGTAGAATTAAGTTTCCTAACCAAATCAAAATTGAATTACCTCCACCAACTCCGCCTATGAACGTAAGTTATGTAAAAACCTTTGAAAATGGAGAATTAATTCTTACGCTAATGTGGCAACATTCAGAGGCAACAACTTTTAAAATATATCGTAATGATAAAAAAGTTGGTGAAATTAGCGATCAACAATCGTTCACTGAAAAAATTACTCGAGGTGCTTATACTTACGAAGTTTCAGCAGTAAACGAAGACGGTCTAGAATCTAAGCGCGCATCTATTTATATTGAAAGTGAATATCAAAAAACAGCGAAATTATATTCAGATGTTAATGTAGGAGACTGGTATATTAGTGCCCTTCATCAGCTTCAAGAAGAAAGAATTGTAGGTGGCTATCCTGATGGCACGTTTAAGCCTAATCGCGCTGTGACAAGAGCTGAATTAGCTGCCTTTATTGGAAGAGCGTTAAAGCTAGATGGGACAAAACGAAGAACGGTGTTTCCTGATGTTCATGAGCCATTGTTTGCTTCAGGTTTTATCCAAACTGCACAGGAGTTGGGTCTGATAACTGGCTATCCAGATGGCACATTTCGACCAAACAACCCTGTGACAAGGGAAGAAGTAGCCGTATTTTTAACACGTGCCTTCAATTTATCGAAAACAACGAACCAAACATTCCCGGATGTAGATCCAAAACATTACACATTCTCTGCCATTCAACGGACTGTAGGTGAAGGGATTGCCACTGGTTATCCAGATGGGACGTATAGGCCAAAGCAACCAGTAACTCGAGCGGAGTTAACCACATTTTTAGCAAGAAGCCTAAGTAAGTAAAAAAGAACGACGTCCAAACAAAATGGATGTCGTTCTTCTAATTTATTTCATATGTAATGCTCTAAATAGGAAAACTGAAAACTCAGCCCTTGTCACTTCGTTTTTCGGGCGATATGTAGAGTCAGAATAACCTGAAGCAATACCGTTAGATGTTAGACGCTGAATGGCGTTATGTGCCCAATAAGTTTCTGGGATGTCAGTAAAGGAAACCTTCTTATTCTCATTCACTGTAAAATTAAACACTCGCGTAAATAATACTGCAATTTGTTCTCTCGTCAAAATTTCCTCTGGTCTAAAAACGTCGTCATAACCTCTAAAGTAACCAGCTTCTGTTACGGCTGTAATTGCTCCTGCAGCCCAATGATTTTCTGGGACGTCTTTAAAGCCACTTTTCTTATTTGATACGTTCATCCCTAATGCATTAGCGATAATGACAGATGCTTGTGATCTTGTAACAACCTCTCCAGGTAAGAAGAAACTTTGGTCATAACCGTTAATGATGCCTTTTTCACCGAGCCATTTAATTTGGTTATATGCCCAGTGATCAGTGCTAACATCATGATACTCTCCAGCAGGAAGGATGGCTAATACCATTTGGATTGGTTCATCAACAATTCTGCGTGCCCCAAGGTAACGAGAATTCCAGTAATGTGGATCATCTACAGAAGATATTGAGATACCATTACTAGAAGAAGCATGAATAAATTTACGGTCACCAACATAGATTCCTGAGTGGGATGGTCCTGACCTGTACGTTTCAAAGAAAACTATGTCACCAATCTGTAAGTCGCTTTTTTTAATTTTGTCACCAATATTGTATTGGTCACTTGATGTACGTGGCAAAGTAATTCCAGCTTCCTTAAATATATAATATAAGAAGCCCGAACAATCAAACCCACTTGGTGAAGATCCCCCGAACCGGTAAGGAACTCCTAATTGCTTTTTTGCCAAGGAAACAATTTCTTCATTTTTTGATGTTTGTGTGTAACCTTTTGGTGGCAGTAACGTCAGTATTAATGTAAGTATTAGAAAACTAGCTAAAAATTTCCTTATCACTGGAACACCTCTTTATGACATTTTGTTGATTCTTGTAAAAAAAGCTATGCTATAAGTCTACCATATGAAAAGGTTGTCTATTATTACAATCTCTTAACAATTTGGAAGTAGAGGTTTAATATACCATATTTTTTGGTATATTAATGAAGGAAATGAAATGTTTATCAACAATTGTCCACATATTCTGTTAATTTTCTTAAAATTTTTGAAAAATACTATGAAATTATTGGATAGTAATGTATGATATTGATAACTTATGTTACTAGTCCTCTAACCTTTAAGGTATAGCTATTATTACAAAAAATGTATTTCGTTGCACTTTTCTCAGGAAAATGGTTGACAATACATTTTGAGGAAATTATACTAATCTTGCAGGTAAAATTGGACTTAACTAATTTGGGGAGGCGAAGCTATTCGAAAAGAGAGTTAACTAGATTAATAGTCGGCACTTCGAATTAGTAGTTTTGTAGACAACCAAATTAGAAATATATTCGTACAGTAACTGTACATATTCAAGGGAGGAAATATTTAAATGGCTTATCAACCAAAGTCTTATCGCAAATTTTTAACAGCATCAGTAGCAGCAGCAATGGTGGCTACAGTTGCAGCACCACTAGCTCCTACTAGCGTAGAAGCTGCAGCTCCAACGTTTTCTGACGTGGTAGCTGGTCAATACTACACTGAGGCTGTAACTCAAATGGCAGCTGCAGAAATGATCAACGGTATCGGTGGAGGTAAATTCGGAACAACTAACGAATTACTTCGTCGCGATGCAGCAGTTTTATTCTCTCGTTCATTATTATGGGAAACTAAAGATGTAGCAGCTCCTGCTTTTACTGACGTACCTGCTGGTCAATACTACACTGATGCAATTGCAAAAGCAGTTGAGCTAGGTGTTATTACTGGTAAAACAGCTTCTACATTCGCTCCAAACGATAAATTAACTCGCGGAGACATGGCTGTATTATTACAACGTGCTCTTAAGTTAACAGTAGATCCAGAAGTAGAAGTACCTTTCACTGATATTGAAGGTAAATACTACACTGAAGCTGTTAAAGCTGTTTACCAAGCTGGTTTAACAACTGGTGCTACAGCTACTACTTTCAATCCAACTGGAACAGTTACTCGTGCTCAATTCGCTACTTTCTTATACAGAAGTGAATTAGTTCAAGAGAACGTTAAAGCTGAAATCAAGAGAATTGAAGATGCTAAAATTGGTGAAGCGGTAGTTACAAAAGTAGAAGCTAAGAATGCTACTCAAGTTGTTGTTAACTTCAATGTAGAAGTGAATGAAAGTTCTGCTAGAATACTTGCTAACTATTCAATTAACGGAGTTAATCCATCTGGAGTTGCTTTGAACTCTGATAAGAAGAGTGTTACATTAACATTCACTAATGCTTCTGATGTAGAGGTTTCTAACAGAGTACTTACAGTTCAACCAGTTACTACTGCCAAAGACTCTTTAGTAAGCACTAAACTTTATACTACAGTATTTAGCTATAAAGATGAAGTGAAACCTGAAATCGTAAGTGTTGAGTCTGTTACTTCTGGAAACACTGCTTCAACTTTAACGATTAAAGCTAGTGAGCCAATTCTTGCTGCAGTATTAAAGGTAAATGGTGCAAATGTAAGCATCAATTTCAATGGGTCTGATACAGCAACTGTTACTGGACTTTCATTAGACGCTACTAAAGCACACACTGTTGAAATTATTAACTTAACTGATAAAGCTACAACAGCAAATATCACTGCATATACTTCAAAAACATTTACACCAGTAGTTGATAAAGAATTACCAACAGCTACACTTTCAGCTCAAAGTGACAAGCAAATCTTAGTTACTTTCTCTAAAGCAATGAATGTAAACTCTGTTACGTCTGCTTTACAAAACGGTGTAGTTAAGAATGAATCATTAGCTGGTGTAACTAGTTTAACAGCAACTCTTGTTCCGAATTCTGGAAATAAACAATTCTTGATCTCGGTTACTGAAAATTTATTCGCTAATACAAACACAAGAACTCTTTATGTGGTTTTACCAAATTCAATTGAAGATTCTCTAGGAAATAAATTAACAGCTACTACTACTTCTGTTACATTAACAAAAGATACTGTGAAACCTGCTGCTCAAGGCTTCTCTGTTGAAAGAGATGCTAATGGTAATGTTACTAAGTTAGTTGTTGATTTTAGCGAAGGTTTAGCTGCTGCAAATGCAGGTACTCTAGCAGCTCCAACTGTAATCGATCAAAATGGTGTATTAGTAACTAGCTTACTTGGCGGTTTAACTTCTGACGCAGTGACTGCTGGCGACAAAAAAGTTAAATACACTGTTGCTACTCCTGGGAAATTAACTGGAACATATACTTTTAACTTCGCTGGAAGCTTAGTAAGCGACAGAGCAGAAACACCAAATAGATCTGATGCATTCACTTATAACTTTGATTTTGGTGCTGGTGCAGCTGCTCCTTCAACATTCACTTTAGCGAATAATGCAGTTACTAACCCAAGTGGAACTAAAAATGTTATCCAAGTAAACTTTGGTACTCCAGTATTAGGTGGAGCGGTGTTAAACTCTGCTACAGCATTAAGTAGCTATACACTAAACGGTTTAGCTTTACCAGAAGGTACTACAATTACTTTAAGCGCAAACAGAGAAGTTGCTACAATTACCCTACCATCTGTAGACTCTGTGAAAGCAAATGATGACACAGCTGTATTTACTGTAGCAAATGTTAAGGCTGTAAACGGTGCAATGCTTAATACTGCTGTTCGTACAGTAGCTATTGAGGACAATACTGCTCCTACACTAACTGCGGCTCAAGTAATTGGTAACTCAATTTACTTAACATTTGATGAGGCGTTAGACCCAGCTACTGCTGCTGATGCAAACATCGCTGCTGTATTACTTAACTATAAGATTACTTCTGGTTCTAACACTGTTGTTGCTGGTTCTGGTGTAGCAACTACTACAGTTGTTCCAAACAGCGGTAACAAACAACTTGTAATTACTTTTACAAATACTACTGACACTAACTTTAATGCATCTCAAACAATTACTGTTGAGACATTATCAACTGGTGATTTAACTGATGCAAACAACATTAAAGTAAGAGCTGGAGTAAAAGTTACTGCAACTAAATAATATACACATAAAAGAGCTACCCGTTTGGGTGGCTCTTTTTATTTTTCGGTTATTCCTTGAAACCATTCCTCTACACTAACGTCTAATAATATGTAGTTAATAATTTCCATAATTGCACTCTAAGTAATCTAAACCCTACACCAAATTTCTGTACTCAATCGATCATCCCAAAAATACCCTAATAAAAGAGGTGATTTATTCATCTAAAGCGAATTATTATTATAAAGTGTAAAATTATTCCTACTCTAAGGAGGTAGAAAAGTGGTTACAAAATTAAAGCAAACGGTCGTGGTCCTATTAGTGCTTTTGCTTGCTTTACCAAGTTATGTAGGTGCAAATACTCAGCCAATTAAGATTATTGTTGATGGTGTACCTATTAGTTCGGATCAGGCACCAATCATCGTTGATGGAAGAACGTTAGTACCGGTTAGGGCCATCTTTGAGGCATTAGATGCTAAGGTATCATATGTGTCGGCTACAAAACAGGTAATTGGAACAAGAGACAACACAACAGTTATCCTAACTTTAGGTTCAAATCGGGCGATTGTTAACAATGAAGTAAAGATCCTTGATGTACCCGCCCAAACAGTAAACGGCAGAACTCTGGTTCCTGTGCGTTTCGTAAGTGAGGCATTAGGGGACGACGTAAAGTACAATGCTAGTCGAAGAGAAGTGGTAATAACAAGGAAGTACTCAAGCAATGTGACAGTAAAAGATGTCAACAATTTTGGGGATGGGCGCGATATAGAAGTCAGCTTTAACAAAGCACAGAATGAAGCTCTTGTTGATCATTACCGCATTATGATGGTGAAAACGTCGAAAGCAAATTCTTTTACATTAAGTAATGCTAATCAAACCTCTAGTAATTACTACACTTATGTTGCTAAAGAGGGTAAAAATATCAAACGAACGTTGAACAGTTATACAATGGATACTGACGGAGCATATATACAAAGTGGGGTATCTTATACTGCATTTATTTTAACAGTAGGAAGAAATGGTTCTGTTAATACTTTGGAAAGAAGCTCTAACTCTGTTACCTTAAATACTTCAAGAACCTTACCACAAATCACTAACCTTTCAGTAAATGATGTTAGCGACTATGGTGATGCTCGTGATATTGAAGTAGATTTTACTAGATTATCAGATGAAAGCTATCTACTAGAGTACCGTGCGATTATAGTTAGAGCAAATGAGGCAAACTCTTTTAATCTAACCAGTGCAATGGAACTCCCTTCATCCAATTATACGGTTATTCCAAGACGAGGAACAAATATCAAAGAGACATTACAATTTCAAACCAGAGACCACCAAGGAAGATTTATCGAAACAAATACTGCCTATCGAGTATTTATCTTAGCTGTTGGAAGTCCTGGAAGTGGCTATGGAAGCTCTTTATCTAGACAATCCAACGAAATTCGTTTATCAACAAACCCTGAAGAGATTAGAGTAACTGGTGTTGAGGTGCGTGATGCTGGTGACTATGGTGACGGACGTGACCTTGAGGTTAGCTTTTCAATTCCTCGAAATGAATCAAGAGTTAGTGAGTACAGAATAATGGTTGTACCGACAAATGAAGCAGGTAACTTTAATATTTCTAGAGCCAACAATCTCACGTCGAACCAATACACAGTTGTAGGCAAGACTGGATTTAATATTCGTACGACACTACCTTCATATGCCAGTGATGTGAACGGTAGACAGATTGAATCCAATCGTTCATATCGCGTATTTGTTTTTTCATATGGTGGTGCTGCTAATAGCTATTACAATTCGTTATCGTATTCGTCAAATACAGTTACTTTAACGGAGAATTTCCAAGCTATACCAGTTACAAATCTTCAAGTCTCGGATGTCAGTAACTTTAGTGACGGTAGAGATCTACAAGTTAGTTTTAACAGAGTATCAGACGAGACGATGATCCAAGAATATCGGATTATGGTTGTAAAAGCTGCGCAGGCAAATGCGTTTACCTTAGCAATTGCCAATAACGTTTCTTCTAACAACTATACCTATGTTGCAAAAACTGGCTCAAATATCACAAGAACTTTATCGTCAACTAGTACCGATGCTTATGGAGACTTAATCCGTGAAGGCGTAGATTATAAAGTGTTTGTCTTATCTGTTTCAGCAGGAGGAAACACTGCCAATGCTCTTTCAAGTGCGTCTCAAACGATCCGACTAACCAATAATACAGTCGTTGATACCGTGTCTAATGTAGTAGCGGAGGATATAGCAAATGCTGGTGATGGTAGTGATATGCAAGTAAAGTTTAACAAATTACCAAACGAGTCAACACTCCAAGAGTATCGAATTATGGTTGTTAAAACTGATCAAGCAAATTCCTTCAATCTAATTGCAGCAAACAATGTTCACTCAAATAACTACACAAGAGTGACAAAAACAGGCTCGAACATTACGCAACGATTAGCGTCAACTACAAGGGATATTCATGGGAATTTAATCCGACCAAGTGAGCCATATAAAGTGTTCGTATTAGCAGTATCAAACGTTAGCGGTGACCGTAATACACTTTCCCAACCTTCTAGTGAGATTATACTATCAAATCCAGGTGTCGATGTTGCGACAGGAATTACCGTATTTGATATTGGAAACAATGGAAACGGTCAAGATATAGAAGTGAACTTCCTGAAAGCAGCAAACGAAACCCCAATCTCGTATTATACGGTATTGGTTGTTCGCTCTCATGAAACGGCAAACTTTACGTTAGATCAGGCAAATGCTGTTCCAGTGGCCAATTACACAAGAGTAGATAAAACTGGCAGTAACTTAAAAATTACTCTACCATCGACAGCGCGGGATGTGAGAGGTAACCTAATTACAAATGGGGTAGCTTATAATATCTTTATACTATCGGTAGCCGATGGTACGAATGCTACTAAGAATTCCTTATCAGCTCCATCTAGTTCGATTACGTTAGCTAACAATTAATAGTAGAGAGTACTTCCAAATTGGAGGTACTCTTTTTACTTTTTTAGGTAAATTCCTGTAGTAGAAAGAAAAAGTAGGCTATAATAGACTTTATTAGATTAGAACGAGGTGCCCCATTGAGAGTAAAAGAGTTAGTATTGACGATTCTTCCACCGATCGTATGGATCGGTATGATATATTTTGCTTCATCCCAGCCATATGAACAGCAGGATTTACGCCCGATATTGGGAGAGATGGATTTAAGCTTTGTTGAGCGTTGGTTTTCTTGGGTTTCCTTTACCTATTCAAATACTGTTATAAGTATTGAGAATAGAGGTGTAACAGGTTTTGTAGAATTTTTCTTGCGCAAAGGTGCTCATGTTTTTGTTTTCTTTGTATTGGGATTTTTGATTTTTAGAGTGCTTAAGCTTTTCAAAATAAAAGCAGTGCCACAGTTCTTTTTAACTCTATTATTTATTATAGCTTTTGCCTCTATTGATGAGTTTCGCCATTTTCATCACCCTAACAGAACTGGATTAATAGAAGATGTCATCTTAGATACAGTCGGTGGTCTTCTAGGAATTTCCACAGCGTTATTTTTACAAAAAATAAGAGAGCGCTAGAAAAAGTTAAGTGTCAGAGCACCACATCGGTGCCTGACACTTTTTTTGACATACCCTATGAGCTGTTTTCATATATATTACAGACATTCAGCTCAGGGGGGATTTCGTTGCAGAAAAAAATAGTTATGTTATTTATCGTTTTATTCATTACAACATTACCTAGTTATGGACAAGCGACAACTTCAAAGACACTCGATGCTTATGTAAAACCGTTTTTTATTCAGTATGAAAACCAAGAAATCCTGGCAGAGCATGATATGCTCACAATTCATGGTCGAGATTACTTTCCATTAGTAGATTTGTTAAAACTGTTAAACGGCAGTGTGAGGTTACTAGATGAAAAGATTGATGTACATCTAGTACCGAATGTAAAGCAAACTAACTTTATCGAAGTTACCAGACCTTTACCTAAAAAAGTACAAACACTAATTTTACCAACATTTCAAGAGAGCATCCAAGCCGGAGCCGGAGCTATTATTGAAAACGATCCTTCAAACATTATGTTCTCGAAAAATGGCAATGAAAAGCACTATCCTGCAAGCACCACTAAAATTATGACAGCGTTAGTTGCCTTAGAAAAAAGTGATCTAAAAGAAAACGTAAAAATAAGTCAGGATGTTCGAAATATTCCTTCCGACAGCTCTAGAGCAAATGTCCGTCCTGGAGATGTAATGACGCTAGAACAGTTACTATTTGCCATGATGGTTCCGTCTGGAAATGACGCTGCAGTGGCTGTAGCTGTTCATATTGCAGGGTCGGAACGAGAATTTGCCCAATTGATGAATCAGAAAGCGAAGGAGTTAGGGGCAACAAACACAAATTTTGTTAATTCACATGGTTATCATGATCCAAACCAGTATACGACAGCCATAGATTTAGCGAAAATTACATATGCTGCTACGAAACACCCACAATTCTTACAGTTTATCTCAGTTCCAAGCTACCGAGCTACCTATAAGAATAGTAGTGGTACTACGGTTACAAGAACATGGGAAGCGACAAATCAACAGGTGAGAAAAGATCGGCCTAATTACGCTCCTAATATTATTGGAGGAAAGACGGGCTATACTAGTGCTTCTCGACATACATTGGTAAGTGTGGCAGAGAAAGACAGCAACCAATATATTACTGTAATATTAAGAGGGGATCCAACAGGTAGATATGTCGATACCCAAAAGCTAGTAAAGAAAGCGATAGCTGCACGCAAAGCTAATAATGAAAAATACAGTGTACCAATAAAGATTACATATGTGGATCGCGAGCTAGTAGTTAATGGGAAAAGCCAAGTCTTGGATCAGCAAGTATTTACCTACCAGGGGAGACTATACATGCATATGGATACAATTCCTCTCTTAACAGAAAAGGTAAAGGAAGTGACTGTTAAGCAAGAAGATTATAAGTTGGTGCTTGACCAAATCATGGTCCCGCATATTAATGACTTACTCCTTTTCCGAGACAGCCGGTTGTTCTTACCTTTTCGTGCTATATCGGAGCACTATGAGTTTGCAGTGAACTTCAATAAAGATGGTGGTGTAATAAAAGCTAGTAAACAGGGTTTTGAAATAAAACTGACAATCGACTCCAAAACAGCTGAAGTAAATGGTAAAAAACTTGTTCTAGATAGCGCCCCTTTCATTATGAATGGTACTACCTATTTACCAACGAGGTTTCTAGCAGATACGATATCTGATAGCTTTGATTGGGGAATAGGTCATACCTTAGTTCTAAAGTAGGGAATTGGTCCATATATTAGCATAAGTGGAAAACAAACATATATCGACAAACTTCGACAAATTGTCGTATAATAAATTTGCGATAAGATTTCGGTTGCTAAGTCAACCTTACTAAGCTGCATTCTTTGGTTGGGAATGCAGCTTTTCTGATTCGACAAATTCCGAGGGGTGCCTGTCACCACCCGACAAAAGTCGGGTGGTGACAGGCACCCCTCAATGAATATTTCTCTCTCTTTATGGATAATAAAGAAGAGAGGGGGTGGTAGGAATTAGTGCGCAAAAAAAACTTACGTACATAACGGTCTTTGTTTTTATTTTATTATTTATCCTTCGTCTTCCTTATATTGACAATCCGCCTTTTGAACGCTATGAGATGTGGAGACAAAGTGATACAGAATCGATGGCGAGGAATTTCCTTGATGGGAAGTTTAATATCTTTTACCCGCAATTAAATTATGACGGCCCAGCACCGAATTATGTTCAACTAGAATTCCAGCTCGTTACGTTTATAATTGCCATCCTATATAAGTTTTTTGGGTACCATTACGAAATAGCAAGATTTGTACCAGTTTTATTCTTTATGGGGTCGGCTGTATATCTGTACCTCATTGCCAAAAGATATTACGGACAACTTGCAGCAATTATGGCCACATTTCTTTATGGTGTGTATCCACTAAATCTATATTTCTCAAGAGCAGTAATGCCCGAAACAGCAGCTTTATTCTTTTACATAGGGGCTTTTTACTACTTTGACAGTTGGATTAGAAAATCAAAAAATTCGTCAATCATAGCAGCTGCCCTATTTACAGCATTGGCAATTTCTCTAAAGGTTCCAGCTGTCTTTGTTGGTATTCCAATGCTAGTAATGGCAGTTGTAAAATATAAAGAGAAGGTCTTTAAAGTGTGGCAACTCTATTTCTTTGCAGTCGTTTCACTATTACCTCCATTCGCTTACTTTAAATGGCTTGAAACAATCTCTACTAAGGCATTTGTGTCAGGAATTGCATCAAAGCATATCATTCCGAAAGCTGGTTTTGCGATCTTCACTGAGGAAGCCCAGCGATTTTTCACCACAAAGATGCCGGAATCTTTAACCTGGGTTGGGATCACTTTATTTTTCGTCGGTTTATTCGTAATCAAATGGAAGCGTGAATATCCAATTGGAGTTTGGGCGATTGCGATGATTATAGAAGTGTTACTTATCGTATCGATCATTCGCTTTAACTATTACCTTGTATTTATTACACCATTAATGGCAATTCTTTCAGCGAAGGTATTAGTGAGCATTTCTAATAAAAAAGTTGGTATGGTTACTGTCGCCGTGTTTCTATTGTTATTTGGGTCCTGGAATTATTATCAGGTATTGCCCCGGTTTGAATTAAATGATAATGTCTTAGGCCAGGCCGAGGTTGTCAAAACGTTGACCGATAAGGATGATTTAATTATTATTGCTACACTTGGTCCTGAACTCCTCAATGCTAGTGAAAGAAAGGGATGGCGTTTCCATCTTCCAAGTGACAGAAAAGATTTTGAAACCTGGAAGCTAAGGCTTGAGATTTTAACAGGTAAAGGTGCGAAATATTTTGTTCCAGCAGGTGGCTATATTTATGCAGATGAAGGAGCAAGGTTTAAAACGTATCTTGAAGAAAACTTTGAAACAATAGAAGCGGGGAAATTTACGTTTTACAAATTACAATAATAACAAGAGACTATCCGAGGTGCTCATTCTAATAAGCAACTTGGATAGTCTCTTTTATCTGTTTAGGATAATTACTCCGACTATGATAAAGGCAATACCAGCAATTTTTGCAGTCGTAAAAGGCTCTTTAAATAGAAAATAAGATAAAACGACGACGTTGATGTAACCAAGACTGACCATGGGATAAGCGTAGCTTAAGTCGAATTTGGTCAAAACCTTTACCCAGAGAACGAAACTGGAGCCAAAAAAGAGTAGCCCGATAATAATCTCTGGTACACGGACCATTCGAATTAGATCGGTAATAAGCGTTTGTGGATGTAAAGCGAGCGTGCCTAGTTTATTGGCCCCAATTTTTAAAATAACTTGTCCAATCGAACCTAGTAAAACAGAAACAATAATAAGAACTAATTTATTCATGGATACTCCTATTCTAAGAGAGGTGGTTTTTTAACTTTCTTTAATAACTTAAAATAGCCAACAATCGTTTTTACGACAGGTAGTTTGCTGTCCCCTTCTTTTAGGTGGTACTCAAGACGCAATGGAAATTCTCCCGCATGAACACCTATTTTGCTAAAGCGAGCCAAAATCTCCACCATGCATTCAAACCCATTTGTCGTAATTAGCTTTCCGCCGTATATTTGATAAGCCTTTTTCAGATAGCCGAGCCGATAAGCGCGATACCCACAAGAATAATCATTTACATAAGGTATCGGATAGAATGTTTTCAAAAAAAGCTTCGCACCACGACTATACACCTTGCGAATGGCTGAAAGTCCAATTTCTTTTCCACCCTTCGTAAACCGGGAAGCGATCACTACGTCAAGGTCCTCATCATCTAATTTTTTTACTAGCCCAGGAATGATAGCAGGATTATGAGTGTTATCAGCATCAAGTGTAATCAAGATATCCTGATCAGCAAATGTCTCAACAGCATGTTGAAATAAGGTTTGCATAGCTTTCCCTAAGCCTTTGTTTACGTCGTGGTTGATGTATTGGACAAAAGGGTATTGTTTAGCATAGCTTTTCAAGACTTCTTCAGTTTGATCTGAACTACCGTCATTTACGATCAGTATAGAAAACGATTCAGGCACCTGGTCCTTTAAAGCGATCATCTTATCAAGTAATTTAGGCAAACCATTTTCTTCATTATAAGCCGGTAAGCCCACAACTACTCTCCGTTCCATGCTCATGTCGATCACCCTATAAAAGTATTTTTAGAAAAAAATCCCTTACTAAGAGTCTGAACTTAACATCGAGAAATTATACCGCTAGCAAATGCTGAAATGTACGCCCGAAAAATGTCAGTAAGAACCGAAGGAAGGGAAGAGACTGCGCTATTTGACGAGAAGTTCCTAGAGGAGTTAAAAAGTAACCGTCGTAATTTAAAAAGAGTAATAAATTGGAAAAGGGTGGTGCGCGTGAAAAGAAAACCTGTGATTGTTTTTTTAGCATTCGTTTTATTAATAATGAATACCGTTCACGTAACAGCATCTAACCAAATTTCAGTAACCATTGATGGCGAACCACAGTATTATTCTTCAGAACCAGTCCTAGTAAATGGGAGAATTATGGTTCCTCTAAGAGATGCTTTTGAAATGTTAGGAGCAACTGTTACTTGGGATAGTCTGACAAACAAAATAACCATCGTATCAGAAGGAAATGAGATTTTACTAACGATAAAACAAAAGATAGCCTTCTTAAATGGAATGCCCATCAGTCTTATCGTGGCACCAAAGATTTTCAATAATCGCGCTTACGTTCCTTTACGCTTTGTAGCAGAAGCTATGAACTTTGAGGTTACCTGGTATCCTTCAATTACTACAGCCGAGATCTGTACTTGTAAAAACAATCCGTCACTCTCACAAGAAGATGCTCTTACTTATTCAATTGCCGGTATCCAAATCGGAGATCCAGTGACAGACGTTACAACTAAACTTGGATTTCACCAAGATCGCTTACCAAGTCAATATCCGTTTGATTGGTTTGTCTATCACCAAAATTATCAGAACTATCTCCAAATCGGTATGAATCAAGGGGAAGTTGTTGGTTTTTATTCAAATAACGATCAATTTAAAATTGGATCAATCACGATTAACTCAACGAAAGAAGATGTTCAAAAAGCCTTTGGAACGCCAATTACTTCAATTATTAGAGGTTCGCGAAGCTATAACTATCACTCAAGAGAAGATTGGGACTTATATCTTTTAGATGGAAAATATTATACAACGTTCTTTTACGATATATATGATCAACGAAAAGTAACAGCTGTTCATATGGTTAGCAAAGATTATGAACTTTCGTTGCAGGGGTATTATGGACTAGGAAATGAGACATTACGAATTGCCTACGAAAAGCAAATGTATCATCTGGTTAATGCAACAAGAGTAAAAAATCAGGTACCCCCACTTCAATGGAATGAACTAGCAGCTAGAATAGCCAAAGCACACAGTGATGATATGGCGCGCCATGACTACTTTGATCATTATAACCTTCAGGGCAAGTCACCCTTTGACCGCTTAAAAGAAGGGGGCCAAAATTATCGATATGCGGGTGAAAACCTAGCTGTTGGACAGTTTAGTGCGATTTTTGCTCATGAAGGATTGATGAATTCCTATGGGCATCGGAGAAATATCCTAAATCCTCAATTTCGACAAATTGGCATAGGAGTAGCCTTTCAGGAAAACCGTCCATACTTCACACAAAATTATGTAACGCCATAGTCATTTTAGGTCTAAATAATCAAAACGTTTCATACATTTTCTAATATGTGTAGAACTTACTATATTTGTGAAAAGGGTGGAGATGTATGAAGCAAACGTTGAAACAAGTCGTCGCATTAGTAGTCCCATTTTTCATGCTAGCAGTATTAATCTTACCAATGGCCAACCCTGTAGCAGCAAACGAAAGAGTGTCAGTTTTCATTGATCGACAACAGCTGTATTTTGATCAAGACCCAATTATAGAGAATGGACGCACGCTCGTTCCAATGCGTCATGTTTTTGAGAAGCTTGGTGCTACTATCCACTGGAATGCAAGTACTAACACAATCACCGCAAAAAAGCATCGTATAACGGTGGTACTGAAAGTGAACTCAAATCAAGCAATCATTAATGGAGAAGCAGTGAGATTAGACGTTCCAGCAAAAATAGTGAATGGACGAACCCTTGTCCCGTTACGCTTTGTGACACAAGCGCTAGGGGGGAAAGTGGAGTGGGATGGGAACGCGCAAAACGTTTATATTACCACAGTTAAATCGGACATCGATGTCATTCTAAATACAATCTTTCAAATAGAAATGAGTACGTTACGTATTCTTCATAAAGAAATGGAAAGTGAACTTTTTCATGGTGCGAAAAAACCATTTTCTAGTATAGAGCCAAAACTAACTAACTATTACACAGATTCATATATTCAAGAATATTGGAAGCCATTTTACGAGAGTTCTCACTTTAGTGAGTGGTACACACATACAGGTTACCTGTTTAATTTTCTAATAAATGAGCCTTTTCTATCGGAGACATTAAATTTTGAGTATAGAAAAGATCAAAGCGAAATTATGTTTCGATTTCGAGATGATCCCAGAGTCAATGAAGGACCGATGGGGGTTACGATTAAAAACCATGAATATATATTACTAAACATTGAAAATGGTTGGCGGGTTGACCGTATCTACTAAGGGGAGGGACCTTTGTTGAGAAAGGGTGTTATTTTAGCGTTTCTAATTAGTCTTCTTGTATGTGTATTTCCTTACGAAGGAGCGCTGGCAAGTCAAGGGCAAGGGCAATTAATTATCATCAATAAATCTACAAATCAATTAGGCTATTTTAATAATGGTGAATTAGTCCGCACTTTTGCCGTTGCCACTGGAAGAAGCGACTCATTGACACCTGAAGGTTCTTTTACGATAGTAAATAAAATAAAAAACCGTCCTTATTATAAAGATGGAATTCCAGGTGGGGATCCAAGAAATCCTTTAGGAGACCGCTGGTTAGGCTTAGATGCAAGAGGCACATACGGCACGACATACGCCATTCATGGTAATAATAACCCTGACTCCATTGGGAAATATGTGAGTGCAGGCTGTGTTCGTATGCATAATGAAGATGTACATTGGCTTTTTGACCA
The DNA here is from genome assembly GCF_004116265.1 of Anaerobacillus alkaliphilus. Lineage (NCBI taxonomy): Bacteria > Bacillati > Bacillota > Bacilli > Caryophanales > Bacillaceae > Anaerobacillus > Anaerobacillus alkaliphilus. The sequence continues at coordinate 49,580 of NZ_QOUX01000020.1, forward strand.
ATTGAATTTATATACTCCGGTAAACATTGGTCACTTCAGCGCTGATTTTGAAGAGGCTGCTAGAAAAGTAGGATATGAGCTACGACAACCAATTGAAGTGTTTGTAAATGGAGAGCTGTTATCATTAGAGAATTCGCCTAAGTCAGTTAATAACCGTGTATTAGTTCCGTTACGGGCAATTTTTTCATCGCTAGGAGCGAAAGTTACCTGGGATCAAAAAACACAATCGGTCACTGCAATTAGAGGTGATCGAAATATAAAACTAACAATTGGTTCAACTAAGGCATACATTAATGGCCAAGAAACGATTTTAGATGTACCAGCGGAAGTTTATAATGGTTCAACGTATGTCCCAATTCGGTTTGTGAGCGAAGCCTTAGGGGCAAAAATAAACTGGGATAACGAAAAGCGTGTCATTGCCATCGAAACAGAGACGGCCCCAGTGGTTGCGACTTCAGTGGATCTTAAAATAAATGGAAAGTTAAACCCATTTGAACAAAGAGCCTACTTAAGAGGTGGTACAGCAATGGTTCCATTAAGGGGAATCTTCCAAGAGTTAGGCGCGCAGGTAACTTGGAATCAAGAAGAAGCTGTCATTTATGCTCAAAAAGGTGATCGAAACATCACACTTTACCTAAACGAATCAATTGTTTTTGTAAATCAAGTCGCTATTAACCTAGCTGTACCGGCAGAAATTATCGCCGGTACAACATTTATCCCAGCAAGGTTTATCTCAGAAACCTTTAACGTCCCCATTCATTGGGATCCTACACTGCAGCTAGTTACAATCATGTGATAGGTGAGGTCTATCCTCATCTATCAGATTGCTCATTGCACCTTATTAACTATTCTAGTAAAATATGGGTGAACAAGTAAGAAATACTAGATTGAGGTGCATCGTATGAACAAGTTATTGAAGTCAGCATTGATCGTTTTATTAGTAGTATCTATTTGGAGCTTCCCGGAAGGCGGAGGGGCTACGGCAGAAACATTGAAGGAAAACAAAGTAACATTGATATTAAATACGAGACAGCTATACCATAATGGCGCTGTATATTTATCAGGCGCACCACATGTGGTTAACAAAGGCGTAACATTTATATCAATTAGAGCATTAGCGGACCGACTTGGATACAAAGTATCTTATAATCGAGATACTAAACAGTACACATTTTCTAATGAGACAACCAGCTTGCAGTTAGCAGCAAATGAAAAGCAATATCGTTTTAACGGCAAGCAACTTAGCTTTACTGATAAAACAGTGCCTTACACAACGAAAGGAACAATGATGGTTCCTTTGAGAGATGTAACGAAGATGTTTGGAATGAGAGTGTTTCCAAAACTATCAGAAAACAAGGTTGAATTAATTTGGTATACTGAATTACCAAAGCCTGCAGCAAAGCTAGAAGCGAGTTTTGAAACAAACAAAGTTCAGTATAAAATTGGTGAACCAATTGAATATTTTGATTTAAGTGTGGCTGAAGGCAGTAAAATAAAAAAAGTAAATTGGACAAATAATGAAAAGGCTTTTTTCACATCTGGTCTGCAAACCATTACATTGCAGATTGAAAATGAGCTAGGCCATACGAGTATAGCTTCTCAAACAATTTTTATTGAAGAAGAAGTCATGTACACCAAACCTGAGTATGATGCTTTATTCACACCAGTTGGTGAGAAATTCCCGATTGTTCGTGAAGCAGTTTTAGATTATTTACTTGTCCCATTTCAGTTAAACCATCAACCAATGAAGCTGGTTAGAAGTAATAGTCCTGAGCGGATTGTTCAAGAAGGAATTTACTATCAAGACCATTTATCAGGTAATATTCGCTTTTTAATTCATCATCAGAATGCAAGACCTAATCCAGTAAAGATTTATTTATTGGCAAAAAATAATGGTAATACGACAGCAACGGTTACTGTTAATAATTTAGGAATGTTTGGACCGAACCGATTTGTTTCAGCAACAGGAAAAAATTCGGTTGCTAACTATTTAACAGGACTACAACAGTATCAAACTGAAACGATTACAATTAAGCCAGACCATGCTGAGCTTATCGTTGCCGAACTTAGCTCAAAAGCCATTCCAACCGAAAGCGTTATGACATTGTATGCGGATGTTTACGCTGACCAGGAGCTAAGCTTCCAAGTGATTGTTTTAGATGAAGAAAATGATCTTCAACGAACATATCCTTTCCTACAAGGTATTAATGCGACTCGTGATGGTAAGCATACAAGAGGTACATTTGAAAACGGTAATCGAGAGCTAGTCGTTTCTCAAGTGTTTGGTACCCAACTTAGCAGAATTATTCTTGGCGATGGTACTCAAGATCCTTATGTTACTGGTGTAGATAACTTCTCTGGCTATAATGAGACGAATTTCGGTAACAGAGGTGTCTTTTATACTGTTCAGCTAGAAAGGGTTGCGCCAAATACGGCACTAGTTTTAAACCCGAGAGGTGGTCATTATGCAGGGGCATTTTTAGTGAATGGTCAGCTAGTAATGGCACCAACGAATGGGGTTCTTCATGATCCAAACGAAGTAGTCGTATTACACAGAACAGGTCAAACTGAGGAAAAAGTAACAATTCAATTTATTCCAGCATCAGGTAGTAACCTACCAATTAATCTTTTATCGATACCATTAAAAATAGTAGAATAGTTATATGAAAGAGGCTGTCTCAAAAGTGTCTGACACTTTTTTGGGGACAGTCTCTTTTTTTTCGCCAAAAACCACAAAAATTATTAACACTATCTTCCAATTTTCCCCTTGTTCATTCTAGTAGGAAAGAGTAGTATTGTAATAGGAAAATATAGAAATTGAGGAATATTCTATTATTTTTCATGAAAAATTAGATGATGGAGGCGAAGAAATGAGGTTTACTAACAAAAAGATAGTTTCTGCATTATTAGTGCTAATTCTAGTATTTAGTACGTTTATGCCAACTTATGCGGTTGTAGAACAAACCCCAGAAAGGGATCAACAAACGGTACTAGAAAAGTTGAATCTCTCCTTGGAAGATCGACGTGATGTCCATATGAGTCAAGTAGCTGATGAAAGATTGAAACCAAGTGAGGATACGTTAATTGTAAAATATAAGTCACCGATTTCTGTTGAACAGCACCAAAGATCAGGTGCGACGTTATCAAAACGTATTTCATCGTTAGGCTATGATATTGTCAGACTTCAACGCAATCAGAAGATGGAAAACGTCATAGCGGCTTACCGAAAGCTTTCAAACGTAGAATCGGTAACACCAAGTTATCCATATCAAAAGCTAGAAACGAACGATCCAAAAAGTACTTCAATGTATCACTTAAGCCAACTTCGTATCAATGAAGCTCTTAAACTAGCAGGTAAACATGAGGTAGTTGTTGCTGTTATTGATTCAGGATTAGATCAAAATCATCCAGAATTAAAAAATAAATTATTACCGGATTATAATGCTGTTAATCCGTTAAAACGTGGAATGGCCGATATGCACGGAACTCACGTTGCAGGGATTATTGCTGCTGAAGCCAATAATGGGATTGGTGGAATGGGGATTAATCCTAATGCCAAAATATTGCCAATTGATGTATTTGGCCGTGAATGGGGTGCATACGATTATTCAATCGCAGAAGGTATCATGCACGCGATTGAGAAGAAGGCAAATGTCATTAATATGAGTCTCGGTTCATTCTTTCCGTCTCCTATTATTGAAGAAGCTGTAGAGAAAGCCATTGATGCTGGAATTGTTGTCGTGGCTGCGGCAGGTAACTCAGGAAGCAACATGAAGGGTTACCCAGCGTCATTCCCTGGCGTAATTAGTGTTGGAGCAACAAATGAAAATAAGGAGTTAGCACAATTTTCTACATATGGTCCTAGTGTCGATATCGTTGCACCTGGAGAAGATGTGTATGCACCTGTATTTGATGTAGATAAGCGATCTTCTTTTATTAAAGCTAGCGGGACATCAATGGCTTCGCCAGTTGTCGCTGGGGTCGCTTCATTACTATTATCTAAGTACCCTAACTTAACACCATATGAAGTGAAATATATTTTGGAGAAAACAGCGAAGGATTTAGGAGCTCCAGGATACGATGTGAAATTTGGATATGGATTAGTTGATCCGGTTGCAGCTCTTAAATACGATGTAAAGCAAGTACCGAAACAACCAATGAAAGAAGAAGAAGCGATTCAAAGAGCAAAGGTACTCCAATTTGGTGGTAAAGCTGAGGCAGTTGTTTCAGATACAATTACCGTTCCGCAACAGCAAAATTGGGTGCGTTTCAATATGGTTTACGGTGAACTAGCTCAGATTGTCTTAGATGTTCCAGAAAACTATGACTATACCCTTGTATTACAATATTCCTCTGCTGGAATTAATGAAACAATAGAAATTAATGAGGCTAGCGAAGGAAAAGTGGAAGCTATTTTATATGAAGCAAAAGATAGCGGTACTTTATATATTGGTGTCAAGGATGCTAATGAAAAGTACGACGAAAAAGGGAAATCCGAATACTCTTTAACAGTTACAAAACACGGTTCAATATTGGAAGACGGAAACAATGCAGAGAATGTTGAGAAAATTGATAAATTCCCATATAAAACAAACAAGTTTTATTTAGCTGGAGAAGATGGCGATAGTGACTACTTCAGTTTTGCTGTTGAAGAAGCAAAGGTAGTGGAAGTTCGCCTTGGTGCTATACCTGGTATTAATTCATCAATTAAAGTTTATATGGCTGATGAATTTAACATGTATGCTAGCGAATTAATGCACATGCCAAAACCTGAGAACCCTTGGGATTACTTTGGCCCTTATCCAATGTTCCAGAGAAATAATAATGGAACAAGTGAAGGCGAAGTGCTTGTATTTGATGCAATGCCTGGTATGGAGTATGTCATAGAGGTAACGAGTAATGCAGATTATTATTTTGATCCTTACTATTACTTCTATATGGAAGAGTTCGGTGAAAAGCCTGATAAGCTAAACGCAGCAAACGTTCCTTATGAGCTTTCTATTGTTGCTGAAGTGCTTCCACCTGACGAAGATGGTTTCCCAAACTTTGGTTTTGGTATGCCGCCAATGTTTGAAGAAGGAATGGAGTATGAGGAGTATCATCAAAAGCGTAATGCTTATGAAGAAACTTACTACGATTATTACTATGGCGGTTACTATTGGGGCGAAGATTATGTCTATGAAATTTTAAATGCAGCCATACCGCTTGACCATGATGAAGCCGTTGAAGGTTATTTCCAATATAGTGGTGACGTTGATGTATTTACGATTGTTCCTGAAAAAACAGGAATATATGAACTTCACTTTAATAAAACTGAAACAATGAAACCATCAATGGAAGTTATGAAATATACAGAAGATGAAGAGGGCGTAGCTCGTTTAACAACAATTGCATACAGTGGTTCTTACTACTATTACTATCCACCAGTTGTTGATGATGAGACGGAAAAAAGTGTATATGTAGGGCTAGAAAAAGGTGAACAATATGTTATCACACTTAGCAATAATTATTCGCCATCCCTTGACTCATATACGTTAGCTACAAAGCTCATTCTTGAAAACCCTCAAGATGCTTATTATGGAAATGATACGTTTGAGAATGCTAAACCATTACCTAAATACTCATTTACAGGTAACTTCGCATTGTCTGAAACGATGGATGTCTTTTATATGAAGGCTGATAAAGATGCTGTTTATGGCTTGCATGTAGAAAATGGAGATGTACCAAAACGTTTGAAAGAAACACTTCCAAAAGAGCTATTTGAACCACTCTGGCCGATGGTAGCTATTGTTGAGGACAGAAATGGTAATGGGGAGTTAGATAAAGAAGAAGAGCGTGGCGCGATGAGCTTCTATGGCTATAATAGTCCAGATGTTCGAGCTTCTTTTAAAGCGAAAAAAGGCAGTGGTTATTTCGTGATCATTATGAAGGATTACTATTACGGCGGGACAGCAAACCTTACTCCTTACCGAGTAACCTTGTCTCAGGTTGATGAAAAAACCAGCGTAATCATTCCTTTTAGTGAAGTAGCAAATGGAACTTGGCAAACGAAAGGCTTCCTACCGTTTGGAGATCCGAAAAAGACTGAAAATCGTTACCGCTTTACAGCAGAAACTAAGGGAACATACGAAATCAAATTTGATATGCCAAGTGATATCGATGGAGTTCTAGCCATTTATACGAACACTGGTAGATTAATTAAAGAAGTGGATTATTACGGTGCGGGCGATGCAGAATTCTTAACGCTTACCTTAAATAAAGGTAGTTACTTTATTGGGGTCAAAGACTATTTCGGTCATACGAGCGTTAGTCCATATACGTTATCAGTAAAGAAAAAATAAGTAGAGGAGGTAGAGAGCGTGAGTAAATCTAAATTCTTAAAACTAATGGTAGCTGGGACATTTGCGATGAGTACAGCATTAGCAGCAGTTCCTAGCTTTGCAGAAGAGCTTGAAGAAGATGAATTAGTAGCTGAAGAAGAGATGATTTTTGAAGAAGAAGAGGAAGAAGAGGAAGAGGAAATCATCATAGTACCAACCTTTAGCGATGTTGGGGTAGATTACTTTGCATTTGGGGCAATTGAATATTTAGCAGGTCTCGGATTATTAGAAGGTTCGAACGGAAAGTTTAATCCGAAGGCCCCAATTAAACGTTCTGAAATTGCCAAGATTATTGCATTAGATAAAGGTTACAAAGCACCACCAAGTTATGTAATCAAAGCTCGTGACATTACGACAAAACATTGGGCGTATGACTATATGGCAGCTCTTGAACGTGAAAAAGTATTAGTTGGCTCTGATGGACTTATTCGTCCAAATGATAATATTACCCGTGCCGAACTAGCTGTATTATTAAACAGAGCATACAATTATGCACAACCACCAAGATTTTATTCATTTACTGATGTAAGGCATAGCCACTGGGCATACCACAGTATTAATAAGTTGGCGACAAATGGAATTACTGCTCAAGGAGGTAGCGCATTTAACCCAAATGCCCAAGTAACAAGAGCTGAGTTTGCGTTATTCTTAGCACGAACATTGGATGATCGATTTAAACACTAGTAATGGAAGAGGGTGCTTTTGGCACCCTCTTTTGTGGTATTATGAGTCGAGTTGGTTGATCAGGATAATTTCGCGGCCACCTTATGACCGCAAAAAATAAAACAACAGCAAAAAAAAAGTTGTCCGTAGTAGTATCCACAACAGACTAGAAAAAAAGGCGGACCTCAAAATCATTTTTCATTGACCTATTGAGTCTGCCTCTTTTTTTATGCAACTTCTTTTTTAACTTCTTCTCGTTTTTTCATATATGGCATCGATCTTGGGATAGCTCCAAAAATCCACCATGACCATTTTAAATATCTCATCGTAAGTCCAACTACAATCCACGAACCTAGAAGGGCGGATAAGAAGCCTCCTACCACAGATAAATGGTAAACGACTGGGTTTCCACCGAATTCAATCATACGGTAGTAGTACAAAATAAATGGATGGAACAAGTACACTCCGAAAGAAACTACCCCAAGATGGATCATCGTATTAATAATTTTTGGTGACCATTTTGCATAAATCCAATAGGAAATTTGCAATAAAACAATAGCGGTCGTTAACGTATGAACATTCCATAATAATGTGTAGATCTTCGTATCAACAACTGCACTTGCCGTGCGAACAATATACCATAAATAAACGTGAGCTAATGCACTCGCAATCCAAAGCCCCCAAAGTGGAAACCAAAACAATGCTTTTTTAGTCAGTAAGTTTTCGCGCTTTACTTTTAACCAACCAACAACGTCCTTATAATAAATCCCAATGTAAGCTCCGATAAAATAATATGAGAAGTACCAAATTGATAAGCTACCAGTTCGTGTATAGCCCAAATAGTAATGGTTGTATAGAACAAATCCCCACTGGATTAGAATCCCAAGCCAAATCAGATTGCGAGTCACCCAACGACTTTTTTGGCAAATATATAAGAAAAGTGGGAACAGAATGTAGAATTGAATACTAATATAAACAAAATACAGATGAGTATAAGCTCTTCCTTCTAGAATTCGTTGCGGTACATCTGTATATAGATATGACCAGTTTAACCAGCTGTTATTAACAATCAGTAGGATTGAATACAGCACCGAAAATAGTAGATAGGGAAGAATAATATAAAGCATCCTTCTTGAATAAAACGTTCTGATAAGCTTTTTATCAATCGGTCGATCAAAGTAATTGTAAAAAAGCACAATACTACTTAGGAAAATAAATGTCGGTGTTCCAAACTTAAAAAAGATATTTAAGAAATTATATAAAGGCCAGTATGTGGAACTCTGATTTAAGTTGAGAACTATAAATGACGTCGAGTGAACCATTATGACTCCGATAATCGCTAGTGTTCGGACCAAATAAAGCTCATCGATTGGCTCCTTTTTATTTATCATCAAAAAACTCCTTTACCTAGTTATTTCATCTCTATATCTATCCTTTTGGAAATAATTATCCACTATATATCATAACGCATTAGAGACGTTTGTCCATGCCAATTTCCAACAATTTTCCTAAAAATATCTTATAAACTTTTAAAATTCAACTGCATTCCTAGCAAAAATTTGGTAGAGTAATAGAGGTGAGCAAGTTTTAGTATAGGAGTTGATCGACTTGAGGTTCAGTCATAGAGGTTTAAAGAGATTGGCAATTATTGGTTTATGTACGATGTTAACGTTCTCTTCAATGGCTACAGTAGGAGCTACAACCATTTTAGGAGAGAAGAGATCTGAAGCTGGTTTTCATGTGTCACCTGGAGTTTTTTATACAAATCAAAAGTTCTCTACTGAGACATCAAACCAGAATGTAAATGTACTAGATGTAAATATCAATGATCCGTTTACGAGACTTAATTTAAATGTAACGTCACCAATTACAAGATTATCCACAACTGGTGTACAAGCTCTATTAAACAACCGAGTTGATCATCAAGTAGTCGGAGCAGTTAATGCATCCTTTAATGAAACAGGAACAGGTTTTTCATTACCTGCTAACTTAATTGCGTTGAATAATCAGATTTTACATTTTGGTATTTTATCGCCAGATGCTAACGGCCCAAATTTTCAAAGAAATGCCTTTGGAATAGCTAAAGACGGCAAGCCGTTGATTGACAACTATGAGCCAAACCTAAGAATGATACATAATGGAAATAGTCTTCGAATTCATTCCATTAATACACAAAGATTTAGTAATGAGCTTGTGCTTTTTACACCAACAAATCGAACAAAGACTGTCGGACAACAAACTAGTCAGTGGTCCACAGAAATTGTTGTTACGAATGCTTCAAAAAATATGAATCAACTTTCATTTGGAGACCGAGTGACTGGAACAGTTTCGCAGGTTGCTAGATTAGGAGAGCATGTCAATTCTGAGATCCCTGCTAACGGCTTTGTCCTTTCTGGAAATGGTGGAGCATTAGCAGGTTCATTAGCTAACGTCAAAGTTGGGGACCAAATTTCCATTGATATTGGCATTGATCCAAAATGGCAGGATGCAAGGTACATGATTGGGACAGGCCCAATTTTAGTTAGAGATGGAAAAGTAAATATAAATATGAGTCTTACAAGTTCGTTTGCAAGAGACCCACATCCGCGTACGGCAGTCGCCTACTCAAAGGATCGTGATAAAGTTTTTCTAGTAACAATTGACGGGCGTCAAAGTGGTTTTAGTAACGGAGTATCGCTACAACGACTTGCAGAATACCTCATTTCGTTAGGAGCAGATTATGCGATTAATCTAGACGGGGGCGGTTCAACCACAATGGTTGTTCGAAATCCAGGCTATGGTTTCCCTGCGCTCGTAAATAGTCCTTCTGATGGCAATCAAAGAGGTGTTTCATCAACTTTACAGGTAGTCGATACGAGAGCGCCGAAGAAAGTGACTGAACAAGCGATCATTGTTGATCCAATGACACGTGCTGCTGATTGGAAAATTGAGACAGCGCGAGCTACGGCATCGATTGCTATGAACACAGGGTCTGCACCAGCTCGTAATGGTGAACCCGCAGTAAGGTTGAACTATGACTTAACTGGTCCATCAGGAACAGCTGCAGCATATTTAGTCCGTAACCGTCCTATCCTTTTTGATGATCGTCCATTACAAGTAGGAGCTTGGGTATTTGGCGATGGTCGAGGTCATTGGCTTCGAGGAACGATTTTTGATGGACAAGGAAAGCAGCACAACATTGATTTTACAACACAAGCAGGAGTGACTTGGACGGGCTGGCGTTATGTAAGAGCGAATGTACCTAATGATCTACCTTTACCGATTTCACTAGAGAGAATGTATGTGGTGCAAACAGCTGACCAAAAGAAGAGTAAAGGAACACTTTACATTGATCAAATTCAGGCAATCTACCAAAGTAATTATCAAGTAGATCGATTTACGGATATGAAAACTGGTCACTGGGCACTTAGTGCGATTAGCATGTTAAATGATCGAAATGTTATTACTGGGATGTTTGATGGTTCGTTTCGACCAAATCAATCGATAACGAGAGAGCAAGCAGCAATTATGCTCGTTCGCGAGTTAGGCATAAAGCTTGATAATCGACCAGATCCGGGCTTTGCGGATGTAACTAAGTCGACACCTAATTACAATGTCATTGCTGCAGTAGCAGACGAAGGGTTGTTTACAGGGAAAACAGGTAATCGCTTTGAGCCTCGTGAGACATTAACTCGTGCGGAAATGGCCGTTATTTTACAGAGGGCTTATAAGTTAAATGGCGTTAGTGATGTGACATTTAAGGATGTTGCCAGCAAGCATTGGGCTAATGGAGCTATTCAAGCCCTTGCTGCAAATGATGTAACGAAAGGCTTCCCTGATGGCACGTTCAAACCGAGCAGCGATACAACAAGAGCTGAGTTTTCAGTGTTTTTATCAAGGTTAATAAAATAGCTCTTAAACTATTTCCATTAAATACGTACTAGTTTTTCATTTGATAGAAAAGTAAGATAATTATAAGTTAGTTTACTAGAGAAGGGGAGAGTACGAACCGTGAGGAAACCGTTTATCATAGTATTAACGCTACTCATGCTTTTCGCGTTAATACCAGCACCTAGTGTTGCCGCAGATGACTTAAAAGGCCATAATTTAGAAACAGAAATGAGAGCGGTAGTTGAACTTGGCATTATGAAAGGCTACCGTGAAGGCGTATTTGCACCGAATGATCCGATCACGAGAGGTCAATTTGCTACATTTGTAGCGAGGGCCTTAAAGTTACCAAGCCCACCTCCAACACAAGAGAACTTTGATGATGTTACTAGAGGTGTTGGACTTGCTGATGGAATTTACCGCTCAGCAGCAGCTGGTATTGTTAGTGGTTATCCAGGAAACGTATTTAAACCAGATCAAAGAATTACACGCGAACAAATGGCTGTTATGATTGATAGAGCACTAGCTTATAAGTCTATCAAACGTACAGCAGTATATTTACCATTTATAGATGTAGAGCAAATTGCACCATCATTTAGAGAAGCCGTTTCACATAATGTGTATTTTGGAATTATTAAAGGGAACCCCGTAGGGCAAGGCCAACTCCGTTTTGCCCCAAAAGAAGATGCAACAAGGGCACATGCTGCAGCATTCATTTACAGAATGTTGTACGTAATTAATAGCGGTGGCGAACAAGTAGTAAATTATCAAATTGCTACGATTAGTAATGGGCAGCTCTCTGTTGCACCAATTCAATACTTAAGCTATGCAGATGCATTAGCCAACCTAATTGATCCTAATTCACAGGTGATCGTTCTTGGTCAACAAGTTATCAAAATGAATAATGGGATCGTCGTAGCAGCGCCACCACCTGGGATTGCGACGTTGCAAATTTACGAAGAGACAATGAAAACTAACTTAACGTATGTTTCTCCTGGAACAGAGTTACGTTACCTTGGCTCTGATGATAAAAAGGTCAAAGTACAAATTGCCGATTCGAATACAGTTGGCTTTGTGAAGCAAAATGAAGTTTTACTAATTCCAACGCCAATTATTAAGCAACAGTCCTACTATGATGTGGTTAATGGCGAAATCCGCCATGTCATTTATGACCATCTCAAGAGAACAACTGGAGCATACATTTACGGACCAGCACCTAAACAAATGAGCCATGGAGAAACATACCGCAGCTGGAATGGTATCGATTTTGTAGGGATTAATAACAATAAAACGGTTACGTATACTCAATACTTTAATTACCTACCGTTACAAACGGTGTCAAACTATACAGCAGAAGAGCTAAATGCATATGTGGCTCATTTCCGACCTGACAGTCCACTTAAAGATCTTGGTCATGTGTTTATTCAGGCACAAGAGCTTTATGGAGTAAATGCGCTATACTTATTCTCGAAAGCAATTCATGAGAGTGACTGGGCGACAAGTAAGATTGCTCGCGAAAAGAATAACCTGTTTGGCTTAAATGCCACAGACAGTGACCCAGAAGGAAATGCAGATACATTCGTTTCTATGGAAGCTTGTATTTTGCATGCAGCAAGATTTTTATCAACAACTTACTTTTCAATTGGGAACTGGCGTTATAACGGTGCTGTGCTTGGAAATAAGAGCAAAGGCCTAAACGTTCGTTATGCATCAGATCCATATTGGGGACAAAAAATTGCCGGTCATATGAACCGAGTTGATAAGTTCCACAATCGTAAGGATTACAACAAGTATGTGATTGGAATTGTAACTTCGGATAATGTTAACGTAAGAACACAACCGGTGGTTAGCCCATCAACTGTTCAGTTTACACATCTGAAAGCCGGACGTTACGTGGCGATCTTGGAAGAGACAGTTCAACCAGATGGATTATGGTACAAGATCATCTCTGACCATGCTACATCGAAGGAAGGCTTTATTAATAGTAACTTTGTTCAGAAGCTTACGTTTGAGTAAGAATATACTAAGGGAAAAACCACCTTTTTGAAAGGTGGTTTTTTGCGTTGTGGAGAGTGTGCATTGGAGGGGGGATTATTTCCCAGGGAAATATTTGTTCGCTTAGCATAATAAAAATAAGTCTGGGCAACAAAAAAAGGATTAATTTGTTTGTTTTTAAGAGCGGATGATCGGCTGGTGAAAGTCCGCTTATAGGTTGGAAAGTGCGTTTCGCTCATAAAGTGCCGAGTTTGGACTGTAAATAGTCTAGTTTGGCTCGTAAAGTCTTGATTTTGGACTGTAAACTGCTCAGTTTCGCTCATAAGTTAATTTTTGCAGTATATGCTGTACGCCTTGGAGGGTGGAACATGTGCTTTATATTGGAGAAAACCACGTTCCGCTAATAAACCAATGATACTCGACAATAAACAGTTTAAATCGGACAATAAAACATCAATTTCCACTCATAAAACCTTAGATTTGGACAATAAAAAAATTCCTAGTCTCCGGCGTGCGATCCACATGGACAAAATAACAAAAGTCCACCTGAGCAAGACGTCTTTACCACTTAACTAATAAAACGCCTAAGTTAGACTAGATAAATCCCCAAAAAAGTTCAAACTTTCCCTCAGAGCCGAGCCCGCATCCCCTCAGAACAGACAAAAAAGCCCATGTCAGGAGCATCAATCGCCTGCATGGGCTCAAACTTTGATTATTTTAACTTTACCGAACGATTAATTACGGAAATTTTCTGGTCATCTAAGCTTCTCACAAGCCAGAACCCAACACCTTTTAGGTTATGACGCTTAGCCAAACCGATAACATTTGGTATAGATGAATTTGTTTCATGAACCAAATTCACGCCAAGAACTAGCTTTTCTTTAGGAACTTCTTTTAATGTTAACTGTATGCCCGCATCAATACTCTCAAGTGGCTCGGGACGCATGTGCCCAAATGGGTCACCTACTACACGCGGATGATAGTCATACGCCATTAAGAATACGAAATCAACGACGCGAGCTATCTTCCCATATTCATAACCACTAAACGCATTATTTGGCGGAACTAATGCTACGCTAAGCTTCAGACTATTCTTCTTAGCTTCTACTGATAATTTTTCAATGAATGCTGTAAATGCACGCTTTGTTGTATCATGATCAGCTCTGTTTCTAATACCCTCAAAATCTATCATAATTCCATCTAGACCTCTTGCTACCGCTAGACTAACCATCTCGTTAATCGCACGTTGAGTTTTCGAAGCATCATGAACCAAAGTATTGATAATGTTATAATCTAACGCTGCCACCATTAAAAACGCTTCGCCACCGACACTTTGACCTGAATAGATCAGATCAGCTGTTGATGCTAATGAATGATCAACTGGCCAATAGTAGTCTATTAGATTTCCAGCACTGTCACGTCTTGCTGTGATAAAGTTCCCATTGCGATCAATCGAAGCCCAGCCATAAGCAACACTATCAAACTTTGGAATATACTGACGACGTTCAAACGATCCTAAAGCATAAAACGCCATTGTATACATATCTCTTTGAGCCGAAGTGACTCGTATCTCCCGACTCTGTTGATTCCACTCTACCTTAGCATCAAACGTTTCCATAAAAAAACGTAATGGGATTAACGTACGACTGTTATCAGTAAAAGGAGCAGCGTCAAGTGTAACGTTTTTTCCATTAACAACAGCAGTGCGCGAGTTCATCACTAATTTTACGTCCGTACCGTTCCCAGTAGCATAAATTGTCTGATTAGGTCCGTCCCAACGGACATTAATTCCGATTGATTCAGATAGTTTTCGGAATGGGACTAACGTACGATTTGCGACCATTCTCGGTTGAACGTCAAACTTTAATTCGAAATTGTCTAAGTATACTTTAATGTCTTGGCTTGAAGCAGAGGCGCTATCAAAAGGGAGGATGATACTACCCAACAAAATAGCGATGACTAATAGTTTTTTTAGCAAAACGGACTCACCTCTATCATTATATTTCGAATACCTAACTACTACTATATCAAACAAATACACTTCTATAAACCCCAATATTTAGGAGACTCGACATTGTCTAAAAAATAGTTCGAAAGTTACTGTTATTTTTTGTAGGATTTTCCACAAAAAAAGCTAGTTTTATGTTATATTTTTCATAAATAGCTAGAATTAGGACGAATTATCTAATTTTCGCTGTAAAAACTTTGAGGAGGTGTTGGGTTGCGTCAGTATATCCGATATAGTTTTGGGTTTGTCTTGTTTCTCATGTTTTTTGCTACGGTCCCAGCTATAACGGCATCAGCCACGAACTCAGAAGGTATTGTAACCGTTGATCAACTGAATATGCGTTCTAGTAATTCTACTAGCTCAAGCATTGTGTTGATCCTAAAAAAAGGTGACAAAGTAGTTATTAAAGGGAGCAAAGGTGATTGGTATCACGTCAATGTTCAATCAAAAGAAGGTTATGTTTCTAAGAAGTACATAGAAGTTAAACCTCCAAAAATTTCACCTTCAAAACAAACTGAAACAACTATTAACGTTAATGGTAAGAAACTTGAGTTAGAGTTTGATCCACCAACAGTGAAGGTACCAGGTGGGGAACGAATTCTTGTTCCATTCCGAGCAATAAGTGAAGCCCTTGGTATTAATGTTACTTGGAACCAATCGACAAGACAGGTTACCGCGATAGATAAAGATACGAATAAACATGTAGTGTTTACAATTGATGATGTAAATGCCGTCGTCAACGAGGAAGCCGTTATCCTAGATGCTGCTCCTGCACTCCAAAAAAATCGAACATTGCTACCTTTACGTTTTTTCTCTGAGACATTTGGTGCCAAAGTTACTTGGGATCAAGCAACTCGAACCGCCAATATTGATCGTGTGATAAAAGTAGAGGAAGTTATTGAAGATGTAAAATCGATTTCACAGCCTGTTAATCTAGAAGGCTTGCAGGCAAGGGTAACAGCTAGTACGCTAAATCTTCGCTTAGGGCCGAGTACAACTGAAGCAGTTTTAGCTAGGTTGGTCAAAGACCAAACCGTCTTTGTTACTGGAGCTACAAAAGAGTGGCTGAAAGTTTACGTTGATGGGATGGAAGGGTTCCTTAATTCTGCACATGTTGAAATTTTTGATATTGAACAAAAGAGAATCAAAGTGTTAGCTAGTCCTACCATCACAACAAAAGATGAACAATTCATCCTTTCATGGTCAAAGTTAGGTGGAACAGTTGTACAATCTAACGTTAGTAATAACATAGTACAGTTAACAACAGATGCTAACTTAATTGAAGAAATTGACTTAGTTAATGAAGCAATTGAATTAATTAGCTATGAAACTACCGAAGCAGGCACAATTATAACTTTAACAACTAAGGACGGATACTCGGTTATTCCTTTAGATACAGTTTCAGCTTTTACACTCACTTTTTTCAAAAAATCAAGCACGAAAAAATTAATTGTCATTGATGCAGGTCATGGTGGAAAAGACCCTGGTGCTGTTGGGAATGGCTTAGAAGAGAAGGAAATTATTCTTGATGTTAGTCTTCGCGTCCAAAAGCTTCTAGAGCAAGCAGGTTATCAGGTTCTAATGACTCGATCAGATGATACGTTTTTAGAGCCGGGTGAACGAGCGGCGTTTGCTAATAAACACAAGGCAGATGCTTTTGTAAGTGTTCATGCCAATGCTGCGGAAAATACATCTGCAAATGGTACTGAAACATTTTGGAATACAACACATAGCGGACCTGAGAGTAAAAGGCTTGCTGAAGAAATTCAAACAAGTCTTATTCAAAAACTCGGTACGTTTGATCGTGGCGTTAAACAAGGAAATTTCCAAGTGATCCGTTCAACAACAATGCCAAGTGTCTTAGTAGAATTAGCTTTTATTAGTAATAAAAAAGATGCCGAAATGATGGCAAAAGATGATTTTCGTCAGAAATCTGCTGAAGCCATAGTTGAAGGAATTCTAAAATTTTACAAATAAAAAAGGTTGCCCTCCGATGGGCAACCTTTTTTGCTAGCTTATTTATTCGGTGGATATGCTTTCCAACGGCTGAAGTCAGGAGTAGCTTTTGTTACCTGTTCTTTTGGGAAGATAAATGTCCAAGGTTTTGTTGTATTTCCTTTAACCTTAAGATTATCTAATTTAAATCCTCCAGAAGCAACAATATCTCCTGCCGCGTCCTCTACCACTAAAGGAAGTTCTTCTAGTTGAACTTCTTTCTTACTACCGTTTCGGATAAGTAACGTAATTTGAAGCTCGCCTTCAGTAGCGACTTTTGCTTGTAAGCCAATGAAGTTGACTTCACCTTCTTTTGGCGCTCCTAAGTCTTCAACGATTTTCTTGAGTTGTTTCTTATTTGCACTTGAAAGTGCTTTTTCCCAGCTGTCCTCTAAATCCAGAGTGTGTTTTTCAGGTACTGGAGTTTCAAGCAGAAATGCTAACTTCCAGCCTTCAGCTGGAATGTTTGTTGACAACAAATCTTTTTTCGTAAAGTAGAAGTTCCAAGGTCTACTACTACGTGCTGGAATTTCACCTAATTCAGCAAGTTGAAACACTCTACGTCCTAAGACTTTATCATTTTCATTTAACAATACTAATGTAGTATCGCCTAGTGAGATAGCTTTTTCTAAACTGTTACGAACGAAAGCAGTTACTCGGTAGTCATCACCATCTTGAATAATGTTGATCCCAGACAATGATAACTGGTTTGGTTTCAATGGAGGACATTCGTTATTCAAAAACTGAAATGAATAAATATCTTCCTTTGTTAAGGTCCAAGCTGGATGTAGTGAAAGTTCTGTTTCTACATCTGTTTCATCAGAAGCTTCCATAACTTCTTCGGATAAAATATCCTCTGAGGATACAGCACTTTCTGCACCCTCTAGTTTAGGTTTTTCACCATCATTTTTTTTGAAAAAAGGCAACATGTTTTAGTTTTCCTCCGTTTCTTCAGTTAAAGAAGTCTTTAAGGATACGCCTAATTGAATGACAACCTCTTTTTCAAGTGATGAGTACATCATTTGGAAAAGTTGGAAGCCCTCACGTTGATAGATGCGCATTGGATCTTCTTGACTATAGCCACGAAGCCCAATTCCTTCTTTTAACCTTGTCATCTCTTCAATATGCTGCAACCAGCGCATATCGATATTTAATAATAAAATTTGGCTAGCTCTTGTTTGAACGTCACTATTTTCTGAGAATGTTTCAATATACGAAATCATCCCATCTGCTTTCTTATCAACAAAGCTTTCAAGTTCACTGTGCTCTAAAAATTCAGTTCCCTCAAACGTAAAATCTTCGTGGATAAGTAGATGATTTAATCGCTCAGCTAGCTCTGATAAATTCCACTCTTCAGGTAAAAATCCTTCAGGGCAGTAATGCTCGATATAAGATTTGCTAGCTGACTTCACCATAGGAGTAATTAATCTTAGAGCATCTCCGCCCTCTAAAGCCTTGTTTCTCAGTTCATAGATTACGTTTCGTTGCTCGTTGACAATGTCATCTAGTTTTAGTGTATATTCACGAGCAGCATAATTACTATCCTCGCACATCTTTTGGATTTTTTCTACAAATTCATGTGCTTCCTTGTTAGAAATTAGGCCAGTCTCATCAGCAGTTAACGTTTCTTGCCATTTCTCAACATCCTCTTTTGCAAAACGAAGCATCATTTCGTCAGCAATCGAGATGAAAAATTGTGTTGCACCTGGATCACCTTGACGACCTGAACGACCTTTTAACTGGTTATCAATTCGTCGGCTTTCATGTTTTTCTGTTCCTAAGACGAAGAGTCCACCAAGCTCAGCAACGCCTTCACCTAACATAATATCAGTTCCACGACCTGCCATGTTCGTAGCAATCGTGATACGGCCTTTTTGACCTGCCGTTGAAATAAGGCGTACTTCATTCTCTACACTTTTTGCATTAAGAATTTCATACGCTAATTGTTTGGCATCTAAATACTTAGCAACAGTTTCTGATTGAATAATAGAAGTTGTCCCGACTAAAATCGGTTGACCTGTTTGATGACGGCGCTCAACTTCGTTCGCCATGGCTAGATATTTTTGATCAATTGTTTTATAAATACGATCTTGAAGATCTTCTCTAATCTTTGGATTGTTCGTTGGAATTTGAACGACATGCATCCCATAAAGCATTTGGAATTCCGTTTCTTCTGTTTTCGCTGTCCCAGTCATTCCGGCTAGGGTTGGGTACATACGGAAATAGTTTTGAATAGTCACTAATGCTTGAGTTTTATTTTCCTCAGTAATTTCAATGCCTTCTTTTGCTTCGATAGCTTGGTGAAGGCCGTCACTTAATGTTCGTCCTTCCATAATTCGGCCAGTAAACATATCGACAAGCATGATTTTTCCGTCTTTAACGATGTAGTCAACGTCACGCTGGAACATAACGCGAGCACGTAATGCCTGCAGAACAAAGTGATAAAGTGTTTGATGTTCTAACTCATATAAGTTGTCTACCCCAAAAGCTCGCTCTACTTTGGTAATTCCATCGTCAGTTAGGTTCGTAGATTTACTTACGCGATCGTATAAGTAATCTTTGTCTTCTTTAAAACTCTTAGCCATACGAGCACAAATATGATAGAGGTTTGGATTTACATTTGTTTTTCCAGCAATAATTAATGGAGTTTTGGCTTCATCAATTAGGACACTATCAATTTCATCAATAATCGCAAAATGGTACGGGCGTTGACGCATACGTTGCTGCGGTGCGTATACCATGTTATCTCTTAAATAATCAAAGCCAAATTCACTACCAATTCCATATGTAATATCGGCTTGATATGCTTGTTGCTTTTCAGCTGGGGAAAGGTTAGAGATGTTTAATCCAACCGTCAACCCTAGAAACTCGTGGACTTGACCGATCAACTGGCTATCACGTTTGGCAAGATAGTCGTTTACTGTGATAACGTGAACGCCTTTGCCTTCTAAGCCTCGTAAATAACTTGGCAGGGATGCTACTAGTGTTTTCCCTTCTCCAGTCGCCATCTCAGGAATGTTTCCTTCATTTAATACAAGCCCACCGATTAATTGGACATCGAAATGTCGTAGTCCGAGAACACGCTTTGACGCTTCACGGACAACGGCAAAGGCTTCAACTTTTATATCATCTATTGTTTTTCCATTCGCTAATTGGTCCTTAAAAAAGGTTGTTTTTGCTTTTAATTGCTCATCAGAAAGCTCAGCGATCGTTGGTTCTAATGCGTTAATTTCAGCAACGATTTTTTGTAGCTTTTTCACTTTACGTTGTTGTTCATCACCAATCATCTTTTTAACAAATGTGAACATACTTTTCTCTCCTTAAAAAAACTCATCTTGTAGTAGTATATCATGAAAGAAAATTGATTTGTTATAATTGGAAGTCGAAAATTGATGAAACGGGCAAACTAATTTATGGAAAAACAGGTGTCAGGCACCCCAAATGGACAAAATAGCAGAAATGTCCATTTGGGGTGCCTGACACCATAAAAAGACAAAAATCACTAAAAATCCACACCAGGTGGATAAAATCTATTGCCACCCTAAAGAAATACAACGGATGATTCCCATAATCGCTTATTTCTGATATGATTTGTAAGTATATGGACAGAAAAATGTAAGTTGGTGATAATTAATGTCAAAAAAAACAGTATCAATATTAGGAGTTAACTTTATTAATACAACCCTCGATGGGATGGTTGGAAAATTATCTGAACACGTTCAAAAGAATGAGAAAGCGTTTGTCGTTACTGCCAATCCTGAAATTGTCCTTCATGCCCTCCAAGATGCCAATTATAAAACGTGCATTGACCGAGCGGATTACGTGACTGCAGATGGAATAGGGATAGTGAAAGCAGCAGGATTACTTGGAACACCATTACCTGGGCGAGTGACAGGTTTTGACATGTTTATGAAGCTGTTACAATTAGCAAACGAAAAGTCACTTTCTATCTATTTATTAGGAGCTCAAGCAGAAGTATTGCAATTAGCTTCTGAAACGATAATGAAACAATTTCCGAAAGTGAAGATTGTTGGTTCACATCACGGCTTTTTTGACTGGGCTGACGATAAAATCCCGAATGAAATTAAAGCAACGAAACCGGATTTCGTTTTCGTTGCATTAGGTTTACCACGCCAAGAAAAATGGATCGCCGCAAACATTAACAACTTTGAGAAAGGTGTTTTCATGGGAATTGGCGGAAGCTTTGATGTGCTTGCAGGAACTGTTCAGCGTGCACCAGAGATTTGGCAAAAGCTAAACGTTGAATGGCTTTATCGCCTAGTAAAACAACCATCACGATGGCGTCGAATGTTAGCTTTGCCTCACTTTGCGATGAAAGTCGTCGGACAAAAGGTTAAGCGGTCATCATGAGCAAAACATTCGTAAAAGGGGCCATTATTTTAACGATTGCCACATTTTTATCAAAACTACTCGGAAGCGTATTTAGAATTCCGCTGCAAAACATTGCCGGAAACGAAGTGCTTGGAATTTTCACACTCGTTTATCCGGTTTACATGGCGGTATTAATAATCTCGGTGGCAGGTATTCCAATTGCCATCTCTAAACTGATCTCTGAGGCAAGGGTAAAAAATTCTGATGAGGACATTCGCAATATTTTTGTTACCTCGGGAATTATTACGTTCTTATTAGGAAGTTTAAGCTTTTTGCTAATGTTCACTTTTTCAGAAACAATCGCACTTGTCTTGGGCGGACCGTATGCTACATATTCAGTCATGATTGTTTCGATAACACTCATTTTTGCACCGTATATGGCGGTTTACCGCGGATTTTTCCAAGGCTATGGTGACATGAAACCGACGGCATACTCGCAAGTGTTAGAACAATTTGTTCGTGTGGCACTGATCCTCGTCATTGCATATATTCTTGTGGTCCGAGGAGCTGCCAGTGATGTTGTCGCTGGTGGTGTGATGGTTGGGTCATCAATTGGGGTGCTAGCGTCACTTGTATTTTTACGCTGGACGTTTAATCGTTCAGGGCTTAAGCCTGCTTCTGAAAAAAAATACAATTGGGCAGTATTTAAAGCATGGTCAAAGAAAATTCTCTGGCTTTCAATTCCAATCTGTATCGGTGCTTTAACGATGGCCTTATTAAACTTAGTGGACTCAGTGACAATTCCTGTGCAGTTACGAAATGCAGGCTTCGTGAATTTAGAGGTCGCTGACCAATACGGGATCTATAGTCGCGGGTTGACACTTGTTCAAATTGTCGTCGTTTTTGCGAGTGCTTTAATATTGCCGTTAATTCCATATGTCACAGAAGCGCTCGCTAAAAATGATATTTTACGAACGAAAACGGTTGTTGAAAAAGCACTTAAATTTACCCACTTAACGTCATGGCCAGCTGCGATTGGACTAATGGCATTAACATTACCAGTCAACTTAGCACTGTTTAAAGACTTAGAAGGTAGCTTAGTCATTGCCATCATTTCATTTAGTGCATTGTTTACCTCATTAGCTGTGTTAACGACCGGTGTTTTACAAGGAATGAATCGCTCTAATGAAGCTGCGATTATCGTAATTATTAGTGCCGCGGTAAAAATCGTCTTGAACATCGTGTTAGTAGGCGCTTACGGATTAGTAGGTGCGGCTATTTCAACATTGATCACTTATGTAGTATTAACAGCCTTAAACTATTGGATGATCAATAAAACCGTACCGTTTTCGATCGTCAATCGAGCAACAATCGTTTTTGCCGTTTCAAGTATTTTTATGGGAACAGCCATTGCGTTACCGCTGACCATTTTTACGATTGAAGAATGGACAAGGGTAACAGCATTGCTATATACAGCAGTAAGCATTGCTGTAGGTGGTAGTATTTATGGTGTCCTAGTTCTTCTATTAAGAGCTCTTACCAAAGACGAACTAGCTACCTTCCCAATAGTCGGGAATTTTTTAGCGAAAAGCTTATATAAAACCATGAAAGGGTGACATCTAATGTTAAAGAAAATACTCTGGGCCATTGTAGTTGTTGCTCTTATTGCCACGACACCAATTTTATTAGAAAGATCAAAAGTTGAAAAAGCAAATGACACGTATGAAATTGTTCTTCCATACGGACAGATTGAAGAAATGGGACAGTGGCTTAATATCGAGTCAGTGCTTGCTCAATTAAAAGAAGCGGGATTATCGACAATTTCGATTGAACCGGTGAATTTATCAGAGTTAGAGAGAAGAGAATACATTTTAAACGTTCAAAGAAGCTTCATTGTTGGAACGTATCCAGAATATATTGAGAACATCCCAACAGCTGGAGGATTGTATTACCGAATTGTTATGGATCACCCGTTTATAGAACGAGTTTTACCTATCTTTGACATGGAATATAAATTGATGGCAGAGGAATTAAATATTCCATTCCGCCCTGTTGAATTTTTTTCACTTGGTGATCATGATTTTATGTTCATCCCAGCTCGGACAAATTTAAGAATCGATCCAAAAAGTATTCAAGTAGAACGTTTAATGAGAGAAAAAAGTCTTGGATATGACTTTGAGCAAATAAACTTACTAAAAAACTACGGTTTTTCAGTCATCCCAAGAATTCCAAATGATTTTAATTTTGTAGGCTCGATCCAAGAGCACTTTATCTACGAAGAATTTGTAGAGTTAAGTAAATATGGAAATCAAGTCCTGTTTTTAGGTGGCGAGGTAACTGGCTTTCCTTACATGGTCTATCTAGAGGAAATGGCTCAATTCTTAAAAGAATATGGATTTAACATAATTACGATTGAAGGCCACGACCAAAAAGGGATGGGCCATTTACTGAGTATGGAAAATCTCAATGAAGATGTCGTTAGATTATTTAGTTTAACGGTAAGATCTAAAGGGAACGAAAATGATATTTTGTACGTAAACCAGTCTATTCGAGCGCTACAAGAGCGAAATCATCGAATTTTGTTTGTTAATCCCTTGAACAAAAGAGCTAATCCAATTGAACATCGAACGTATAATACAGCTTTTGAAGCCAAAATTGGCTTAGACGGAACCTCGGAATATATTGATACGCTTAGTAAAAGCAATCGAAATTGGATGCAACAAGGCAAAGCAGAACCATTCGAACAGTTAACAAAGCCTACTTGGATGAACCCAATTGTTTATCTAGCTGGTTTAGTGTTTGTCTTGTTGTTCTTCTCTAAGTTCTTTAGTAATAAATTGTTAACGACATTAGCAACAGGTGGCTTCGCTCTCGTAGTAGCAGCCCAATTCGTAACCGGCCATCATTTATTAATGAAAGCAATTGTTTTATTTGTTGCTTTAGTTGGGCCAATTTTTGCGGTTATTTCAGTAAATAAAGTTGAGAGCTGGGGCAAGCTAATTTTACAATTTCTAAAATCTGCTGCAATCGCAGCTGTTAGTGCTTGGTTCGTTATTTCTATGTTGTATGGGACAGACTATCTTGTCTATATAGAAGGATTTACCGGAGTAAAAGTACTATCTGCTTTGCCGGCAATTGTTGTTGCATTTGTCATGATCGGAAGAATGACGACATTATCAGAGCTGGTGACGAATAGTAAAAAAGTACTTGGTAAGCTGGTCTCACTTTTAAAAGAATCGATTAAATATGGTCATCTAATTATATTTGCAATCATTGGATTGGGACTTTTGTTTTACATCGGTAGAACAGGTAACCAAGGAATGGTTATCCCAGGAGAGTTATTTGTCCGTCAATGGTTAGAAGAAGTCTTAACCGCTCGTCCGAGAACAACGGAATTCTTAATTGGTTTCCCATTGTTCGTTTTAGGTCTTTACTTAACAATGATGAAAAAGAAATGGGCACCGATAGTATTGATTTTTGGAACACTTGGATTTTCATCAATGGTGGGGACATTTACCCATCTCCATACACCAATTGGCGTTTCATTATTACGAACATTTAACAGCTTAACGTTAGGCTTTATCATTGGGTTAATCTTAATCTTTGTATATCGTTACATTGAGAAAAAAATCGTTCCGATGATAAAAGAAAGGATCTCTTTATGAAAGTAGTGTTATCGGGTTATTATGGGTTTCACAATGTTGGAGACGAGGCTATTCTTTTTTCGATCATTCAAGCGTTGAAAAAAGCTAATCAACACGTGCAAATCACAGTTCTATCAAATGATCCTGACTATACGAAAAACACATATGAGGTTGATGCAGTTAATCGTTGGAAGCTAAAAGAGGTAAGTGCGGCGATTAAGCAAGCTGACGGCCTCATTAGTGGAGGCGGAAGCTTGCTTCAAGATAAAACAGGGAACCGAAGCGTGATCTATTATTCAGCGATCATGCTAATCGCAAAGTTTCACCGCAAACCCTTTGTCGTATATGCACAAGGAATTGGTCCGGTTGATAAAGAGTATAATCAGAAAATCACCAAGTTTACGTTATCGAAGGCTGCACTCATTTCTGTACGTGATGAAGCTTCAAAGAAATTTTTACAGCAAATTGGCATAAAAAACGAAATTATTGAAGTTCCAGACCCGGTATTAGGCATCGAATCCCAAGATGGCTATGCGAATGAATGGCTTGAGAAGACCGGTCTTACTGAGAAGAAGTATATCTCAGTTTCCGTTCGTGACTGGCCATCAGAGATTAAATATCTGGAAATGATCGCAAAAGCTTTGAACGGCGTATCCGAGCACCAAATTGTTTTTGTGCCAATGCACGGTGAACATGACGAAAAAACTTCGTTTAAAGTAGCCGAAATGATGGATAAAAAGTCTTATATTGCTCCATATGAATTTTCAATTGCGGATAAAATTGCAGTTATTGGCGGATCACAATTGTTAGTTGGAATGAGATTGCACGCGTTAATTTTTGCAGCTGTTATGGACACGCCTTTTACAGCTTTATCCTATGATCCTAAAATTGATGCATTTGCAAAATTAGCGAAACAACCAGTAGCTGCACATGTAAATGAAGCAAATTGGACGGAAGAAACAGTGCTGGAAGTAATAAAACAACAATTAAACAACTTACCGAAGTATACAGATAATGTTAAAAAATATGCTGATCAAGCTAAGTTGGAATCTCAAAATACAGCAATATTAGCTTTACAGTCTTTTAAAAAATAGTAGGAAAGACCACGGTAGAATGAACCGTGGTCTTAGTTTTTTAATAATTGTGCGAAAAGTTTTAATATTTTTTCTATACCACTTGTTATTAATTGTATGATATAATCCGAAAAGTAGGTGCTAGTTTAGAAGATTACATAGTTTTCCAGCGAAACTAACTTCTAAAAAATTCAATAGAAATACAAGTAATTTTTGTGAATTAATAATTTTAGAAATAACAAATTCATTTTTGGAAAAGGTATATATAAGGGGTGTCCACATGATTTTACTGACCTTTCTGCTTTGCTTTTTAACAGCTGTTGCCGTAACACCACTCGTTAAAAACTTTGCAATTAAAATTGGCGCAACAGACAAACCGAATCACCGTAAAGTACATCAAAAACTAATGCCGCGTTTAGGTGGCTTAGCAATATACATTGCGTTCTTAGCTGGCTTTATCTTCTTACAGCCACAAAGTCCATATTTAATGCCAATCCTTCTTGGAAGTTTTGTCATTATTGTAACCGGCTTTCTAGACGATATGCTGGAGCTTTCGGCTAAATGGAAGCTCGCTGGACAAATTTTAGCTGCAGGTATCGTTGTATGGGGGGGCGTGCAAGTTAATTTCATTAACTTACCATTCGATGGTCGTCTTGACCTTGGCTGGTTCGCAATTCCACTAACATTACTTTGGATCGTTGGAATTACAAATGCGATTAACTTAATCGATGGATTAGATGGGTTAGCTGCTGGTGTATCTTCAATCGTACTTGCTACGTTAGCTGCCATTGCCTTTATGATGGGCAACATGTTCGTTGTTGCGTTAGCGTTAATCCTTATGGGAAGCACATTAGGATTTTTAATTTACAACTTCAATCCTGCAAAGATATTCATGGGTGATACAGGAGCCTTGTTCCTCGGATTTATGATCTCAGTCATATCTTTACTTGGATTTAAAAATGTTACGTTATTCTCGTTATTGGTTCCTGTTATCATCCTAGGTGTACCAATTTCAGACACGCTATTCGCGATTATTCGCCGACTTGTTAACAAAAAGCCACTATCTGCACCAGATAAGTCTCACTTGCACCACTGTTTACTACGCTTAGGCTACAGCCACCGTAAAACAGTACTTGTTATCTACGCAATGAGTTCATTATTCGGTTTAGCGGCAATCTTGCTAACGCAATCAACCTTATGGGGCGCATTTCTCATTGTCACGCTTTTGATTATTGGAATCGAGCTTATGGTTGAAATGATTGGACTAGTGAGCAATACCTACAAACCAATGCTTAACTTCCTAAGTCGCATTGGTGCAGTAAGAAAAATATAAATGTGAAAACCATTCTCTGGGGACGGAGGATGGTTTTTTTGTAATAAGAAAAGCGCAAGCCCCGTAAAGCAATGTTCTGACAGGAAAAAGTGCGGTTTTTTTATCTGGCAGTTTATTAACTCGAGGGGTTGGGAGGTGGAGCTAGACACTTCTTAAGTCGAAAATTATCTATCAAAAAAGGAGAGCCTTAGGCTCCCCCTTTTTTCGTCGTAATTTATTTCACTGTATACCCAAATAACTCAAACAAGAAGCTAGCTGGAACTTGTGAGTGACCGTTAACAACACTTACCTTGTTTTGTAATTTATGTGTTCGTCCGTTAACTACAGCTGTATCAGAACCAATTGTAAATTTTACAAATTGATTGTTCGCCTGCAATACAAATGCTCTTTCTTTCGCATTCCAATACACAGAACCACCTAATGCTTCTGTAACAGCGCGGGCTGATACTAGTGCTTCTCCGTTAGCTGATTTATTTACTGCTACTGGTAGCTTAATAGTTTTTTTACCAACAACAATTTCTTTACTAACATTTTTTACAGTTACTATTTTTGGTGCTACCTCTGGTGCTGAAATGACACGTACGTCTAGGCCATGAGGATCTGTTCCTTTAGTATTAATTGGAATAATTTCTTTTAGCTTCTTTTTTTCTACGTCAATGATTGCCAGACCTGGTGTATTACCAGCCATATTATGTGTCCCAGTTGCTGGTTCCGGTCCACGAAGACTAATATAGGCATATTTCCCATCTGGAGAAAATGAAATTAAATCTGGTGCATCACCAACGTAATCAATCTTATCAACAATCTTCTTTGTTTTTACATCCATAATTGTTACATCATCAGAAACACGGTTTACTAACCATAGTTGACTTCCATCAGGAGTGAAAGCTACACCGTGCGTATCAAGACCTTCTGAAGATGCTTTGTGAGTTAGAGAGTCCGTGGCAATATCAAAGCTATAATAGTGACCAGATGTTGTTGATCCAGAAGTTGCATACATTTCTTTTCCATCAGGAGATACAATCAATCCGCACCCATGAGCACCAAAAATTGATTTTCCAAAGGCTTGAACAACCTCTAGTGTTTCAGCGTCTAAGATAACAAGACCACCCCCGCCAATGGTAACGTAAGCTTTTTTACCATCTGGAGTGAAGAAAATACAAATAGGATTACGGTTAGGAAATTCTTTATCATTGCTTAATTCCTTTAACTTCGTCAGGTCAATCGTGCGCTCTACTGTAAACTTTTCATTTTCTTTATCAACTACTATTTTCGAAATACTTTGGCTAGGTGTGTTAGCTACTAACACTGTTTTACCATCTGGACTTGGAAGAGCCGCATGCGCGCCAGGTGCCGTTTCCAAAGTCGCTAATACCTTGCGATCACTAGCGCGAATTACCGATACAGTTCCAGTCCCCATATTTGCAACGTACGCGTAGTCGCCTTGTTCGTCAAAAACAAGCATGTGTGGTTTTGTTCCAATATTTTTAAAATCAATCGTGTCAATTTCTTTGTGTGTTTGATCATAGATGTGTATCGTTTGAGTTCCTTGATCAGCTAACCAAACCTCATACTTTGCCTCGGCAGCAGCTCCTACAAGCGGGAAGCCAAAACCAGCAACCAATATAAACACTAACAAACTCGCAAACCATTTTTTCACTTTCATTCTTGTAAACACTCCTTTGTAATTATTCTGATAGAAATACTATGAATTAAAAGTAATGTTACTCTAAATTATTAAATATTTCAATCATTATGCTTGAATATGGAAAAAATGGTTTTCTCATGAGATTTTTACAACCAGATACTATATCTTATGAAACCTCCTTTGCGCGAACAGCAACATCGTGGGTTGGTGTTTCTGAAAATTGATTTACGGTCCAAACTTACTAATTTATAAGCGAACCTGGCACTTTTACAGTGCAAACTAAGCAGTTTACAGTCCGAATCAGATCAATTTACAGTCCAAACCTCAAAAAGAGCCAAAGGCGACAACAAATCTAACCCTCTTTTGAATAAAAAACACAGATACCTATAAAAAACGTCTTTGGACGTAGCAACATAGGTGGTTACATTGCTGCATATATCGGGTTACAGTCCAAACTGAGTGGTTTATGAGCGGAACTGGTACATTTACAGTCCAAATTGAACAATTTACAGTCCAA